>CALGGD010000036.1 GCA_937916185.1 uncultured Oxalobacter sp.
TCGATAGTCAGATCAACCCTTTCTGCTGCCTGTACCATCTCAGCCCGCCAGTTTCTGTTCAACCCAGCCTTTGACACTGTCCAATGCGCCTGCCAATGCTTCAGGCTTTGAACCACCTGCCTGTGCCATATCAGGACGCCCACCGCCCTTGCCACCGACCTGACCGGCGACAAAATTGACCAGTTCACCGGCTTTGATCCGCTTGGTGCTGTCTGCTGTCACCCCGGCAATCAGGCTGACTTTCTCGCCATTGACAGAAGCCAGGACAATCGCTGCGGTCTTCAGCTTGTCTTTCAGCTTGTCCATCATATTGCGCAAGGCAGGCACATCCGCCCCTTCAATGCGTGCGGAAAGCACCTTCATACCCTGGACTTCAACCGCCTTGCCTGCCAGGTCATCCCCCTGGCTGGATGCCAGCTTGGCTTTCAACCCAGCCAGTTCACGGTCCACCGATTTGACATGGTCCTGCAGCTGACCGATACGTCCCAGCAGGTTGTCCGGCTGGGTCTTGAGGGCTGATGCCACTTCATTGACCTCCTGTGCCAAATCCTGCACCCAGACCATCGCCGTCAGGCCAGTCACTGCCTCGACCCGGCGGATGCCTGCGGCAACACCGCCTTCAGACACAATCTTGAAGAGGCCGATTTCACCGGTACCGGCAACATGGGTTCCCCCGCAGAGTTCGCAGGAAGAACCGATATCACAGACCCGGACAACATCCCCGTACTTTTCACCGAAAAGCGCCATCGCCCCATGGGCAATCGCATCATCATATGGCATTTCTTCTGCCTTGGTCGGCTGGTTCGCCAAGATTTCCCGGTTGACGGTTTCCTCGACCTGACGGATCTGTTCCGCCGTAACCGGTACATTATGGCTGAAGTCAAAACGGGTCTTGTCAGGGTCAACCAGAGAACCCCGCTGGGCGACATGGGTTCCCAGCACTTCACGGAGTGCCTTATGCATCAGATGGGTTGCCGAATGGTTGCGGGCAATCTGCCTGCGGCGTTCCACATCCACCGATGCCGTCAACTGACCACCCACCACGACAGTGCCTTCAACAACCGTCACATGATGGCCGGAAACGCCCGGCTTGATCCGCTGGGTATCGGTGACGGCAACCGAGACACCCGCTGCCCCCAAGGAACCGGTATCACCGACCTGACCACCCATTTCTGCATAGAACGGCGTCTTATCCAAGACAACGACACCCTCCTGACCTTTTTCAATCCGGTCAACCGGCACACCATCACGGTACAGTGCAACCACCGTCCCTGTTTCAGACAACCGCGTATAACCGGTGAACTGTGTCTTTTCACCGTCATAATCCAAGACAGCCGCCATCTTGAACTTGCCGGAAGCCCTTGCGGTCTCTTTCTGTTTTTCCATAGCGGAATTGAACCCCTCCTCATCCACAGAAATCTGGCGTTCACGGCAGATATCCTCGGTCAGGTCCAACGGGAACCCATAAGTGTCATACAGTGTGAAGGCGGTTTCACCATCCAGCATCTTGTTACCGGCAGACAATGCCGATTCAAGGATCTTCATCCCGTTGTCCAGCGTTTCACCGAAACGTTCCTCCTCATGGCGGAGGACTTCCTTCACATGGTCCGCCGCTTCAACAAGCTCTGGATAGGCACCGCCCATTTCCTTGACCAATGCATCAACCAATGTATAGAAGAAAGGCTTGGTCTGTCCCAGCTTGTAACCATGGCGCAGTGCACGGCGGATGATACGGCGCAGCACATAGCCATGACCGTCACTGCCCGGAATCAGTCCATCCACAATCATGAATGCGGTGGAACGGATATGGTCAGCAATGACCTTCAGCGAATTTTCCGCCAGATTGTCGATACCGACAGCCTTTGCCGCCGCCTTGATCAGGTTCTGGAACGTGTCAATTTCATAGTTGCTATGGACATGCTGCATGATGGCTGCCAGCCGTTCAATCCCCATACCGGTATCGACACAGGGTTTTGGCAATGGGGACATATTGCCCTGCTCATCACGGTTGAACTGCATGAAGACCAGGTTCCAGATTTCGATATAACGGTCACCGTCTTCATCAGGGCTTCCCGGAGGGCCACCGGCAACATCAGGGCCATGGTCATAGAAAATCTCACTGCACGGACCACACGGCCCCGTATCCGCCATCTGCCAGAAGTTGTCAGAAGCATAGCGGGCACCCTTATTGTCACCGATGCGGACAATACGGTCTTCGGGCACCCCGATTTCCTTCGCCCAGATGTCATAAGCCTCATCATCTTCCTGATAGACCGTAACCCAGAGTTTTTCCTTCGGCAGTTTATAGACAGCAGTCAGCAGTTCCCAGGCAAAGGCGATGGCATCCCGCTTGAAATAATCCCCGAAGCTGAAATTGCCCAGCATCTCAAAGAAGGTGCCGTGGCGGGCGGTATAACCGACATTCTCAAGGTCATTGTGTTTCCCGCCAGCACGGACACAACGCTGGCAGGAAGTCGCCCGTGTATAAGGGCGTTTATCCAACCCCAGGAAAACATCCTTGAACTGCACCATCCCGGCATTGGTGAGCATCAGGGTCGGATCATTGGCAGGCACCAATGAACTTGAACGGACAACGGTATGTCCCTTCGCTTTGAAAAAGTCAAGGAACTTCTGGCGGATTTCGGCTGATTTCATTTTACTGTCATCTAAAGCGATAGGCTGAAAGGGTGATTATAAAAGAAAAACAGCCGGCTGAACCGGCTGTAAAGAGGGTTTTGAGCCATCTGGAAGAATAAATCTGAATATTGCACCAGAAAGCCCGATGCTTTCAACAAAGAAGCCAGACTCCATTCCGGATCCCCCATCGGGGAATCCGGAATGTCCTTTGAAGGCAGGAAGCCGTCATTTCTTCTTCATGCCCTTGAGCATCTTCTCGATCCGGGAGATTTTTTCTTCCAATGTCTGGATTTTCGTATCCGCCGAAGCCAGCCTGGATTCCGAACTGGACAGCTGTGCCGACA
>CALGGD010000037.1 GCA_937916185.1 uncultured Oxalobacter sp.
GACGACTTTGGCGCCGTATTTCTCTGCGGCACGGATGGCGAGGGCGCCCCAGCCACAGCCGATGTCCAGCAGGCGGTCGCCTGGTTTGACTTTGATTTTTGTCAGGATATGGTCAATCTTTTTCAGCTGGGCGGTTGCAAGGTCATCATCCTCATTCTCAAAATACCCGCAGGAATAGACCATATTGGGGTCAAGCCACTGCTGGTAGAACTCATTGGAGACATCATAATGGTAGCCGATGGATTCCGCATCAATCTTGCGGTTATGGAAACCGCCGAAATAATGACGGAACTTCGCAGCAGCCGAGGATTCCTGGACATCGAACATGTCAGAAAGCTGGTTGGCGAGACCGACAATATCCTGCAGGGAACCTTCGACATCAATCTTGCCTTCAACATAGGCAGAGCCCAGGCTGTCCAGTGTCGGTTTCAGGAAACAGCCTAGCGCATCAAGTCCTGGAACCTTGACAGTGACTTTTGGTGGGGTATCAGGTGCGAGGTCATAAACCTGCCCCGTCCATAATGCGAGCCGCAACGGCAGTGGATTGGTTGTACGGATACCATTCACCATTTTTTCCAGTTTCGATTCCCAGAACACAATAACCTCCCAAACTCGTTAATCCAGACAATCCCATACAGGGCGTATTTCTGTACAGATAATGACCAATATGATGATTTTAAAACAGATTACCCTGAACTGTAAGACGCTTCAGTGAACTGTTGGAAAATAGGGTATCAGCTCAGATATATATGAAGCCTATGACATAAACCACGATACAGGGGAAAATGGAAGCCGATTTCAGGTATGCTTAAACAGATGGATTTTGGGAGTGTGTCTATGCATGAAGGTTTTGATGCGGCTTTCCGGTTTGCCGGTATTGTCAGGCTGTATGGCAAAGAAGGCTTTGAGCGTCTGCGTGAAGCGTCTGTCTGTGTTGTCGGAAACGGTGGTGTCGGTTCCTGGGCGGTTGAAGCCCTGGCGCGCAGCGGTATCGGACGGCTGATCCTGATTGATGGGGATACGGTTGCCGAAACCAATATCAACCGTCAGATACAGGCGCTGGAAACCAGTATCGGTAAACCGAAGGTTGCCGTCTTGGCAGAACGGATTGCACAGGTCAATCCCGACTGCCAGGTTGAGGCATTGCAGGTTTTTGTCGATGCGGGGAATCTGGCTGAGACCATTGGTACAAGGCATCCGGACTTTGTCATTGATGCGATTGACAATGTCACCAGCAAGACAGAACTGATTGTGTTCTGCAAACAGCAGGGGATTCCGTTGCTGGCATCAGGCGGGGCAGGAGGGAAAACAGACCCCACCCGGATTGGAATCTGAGCCAATCCACTATCCGGCAGCTCCGGAAGGAGAACCGCTTGAACAACTTCCAGGAATGAATCCTGCCGGATTTGGAACAGTGATGCCGGTCACTGCGGGGTTTGGTTTGGCAGCGGCTGCTTATGTCTTGAAAAAACTGACAGGGGTTGATTGATTTCAATCTGTCTCAGGGCTGTCTTGCATGTTTTTCATGCAGTATCCGGTAAGTTGCTGATTGACCGGGGTTGCCACTGATAATGGATTCCATCAGGGCAAGCCGGTCAACGTGCCAAATGCAAGGATCCGGCACGATGGGTTCCGTTGGTTGGGCTTTGCGCGCCAAGGTGATATGGGGACGGAAAGTTTTTTCCCGTTCGCCTGCATATTGAGGAACCAGATGGTTCCAGATGTCTTTATGGAGTTTTACCAGCAAGGGAGGCGTCTCACTGGTTCCGGCCCAGCTGATTCTCAGCCTTGAGAAAAAGCCTCTCCGGTCAATACAGAAGTCAAACGCCCTGAAGTCCAAAGTCTCAATAAAGGTTTTCAGTTTGGGAATGTTGGCACTGGCCTGGTCACCTAGGAACATCAAGGTCAGGTGGAAATTCTCAGGCGGTGTCTTCCGGCCTTTGATGCCTGCCTGCAGTTTTGTCAGCCGGTTGATGGTTTGCCGATCGGGCAGCAACGCCACGAACAGCCGGTGCATATCAGCGGAATCCGGTTTCTGGTGTTTGCCGTGCATGGTGCAGAAGCGATCGTGTCACAGGTTATTTCTGCGGGTTGCCGGCATAGTAAAGCCGGAAACGTTCTTCCCTGTCGCTGGGACGGTGTCCTTCCCAGACGAGTTTCTTGCCCTCATATCTTTCCGGTGCTTTCGGACGGTGGCGTTTCGGAACATTGTCTTTGATTAGCAGGTACTGGCAGGATTCCCCGCCCAATTTCTCAAAGCGCACATTGCCGAAAAACGCAAAGGAAGCCCGTTGGGCACCGGAAACATTGGAAGAGATGCAGCTCATCTTTTCAGGCATTTTCTGTGCCATCTCAACCGCAATACCCGCATAGCTCTTGCTGTAGTTGGCCCATGGCATCCAGAGGGTCGCCAGCAGGATCCAGCACAGCATGACCCCGCCCGATGAAAGAACGACCGCACGCAGCAGGACAGAAGGTTTCCTGGAAATCCGCCAGTAAATCAAGACGAACCATGCCAAGGTTGCACAGAAAGCAATGGCGGTGGTCAGCTTTGTTTCATATTCGATCTGTTTCAAAGGTGATAATGATCTTCATCTGCCTGAATATATGCTGCAAGATAAAATAATCCTTCAGAAAAAGACAAAAACAGGAATGCGCGATGTAGATGTAAAAGCACTGCTCATCCAGCTGACTCAGAACGGTCCATTTGTAAATATGGTAATGAAGACCGGCAGTCAGGACAGCATAAAACCAGAGCTTGTTTTCGCGGATATAATGGCTTTTAATTCTCTGGAATACAGACGAGATGATGTCAGCATCTGCCGTGAAGAACTTTACGGGCCGGATATGATCCCGTTAATAGATTATCAGGTGATCTGATGAAGACAGACAATACAATTCATGAATCCGGAAAACTGCTTCT
>CALGGD010000038.1 GCA_937916185.1 uncultured Oxalobacter sp.
GAATAGATCATCAGCAGGCCCAGCGCAGTGAGCAGGATGGTCAGCAGCAGTTGGACACTCAATGGTTCCTGCATTTCAATCCTTTCCATTCTCCTGTCATATTCATCCTTTCAGACCATCCATGTTGTCTGCCTGGACGGACCGTATTTTCCGGAACAGGACGACAAGGATTCCCAGTCCGATGGCTGTTTCAGCCGCCGCCGCCATCAGGATGAAGAAGACAAACACCTGTCCATCCACATTGCCCAGCCAACGGGAGAAGGCGACAAAATTCAGATTGACGGACAGCAGCATCAGTTCAATGGACATCAGCAGCACAATCAGGTTGCGGCGGTTCAGGAAGATGCCCACAACAGCAATGGCAAACAGGATGGCACCGACAATCAGGTAATGCATCAGGGTGACGGTCATCATGGTTCCCCCTTTTCCTGCGGGTTTCCCGCCACTTTCTCGGCCTCCATCTCAATCAGGCGGATCCGGTCTGCAGGCTTGACTTTGACGGCTTCCCCTGCCTGGGTATAGCGCGCGTCTGTCCTGCGCCGGAAGATCAGGACAACGGCACCGACCAATGCCACCAACAGCAGCATCGCCGCCAGTTCAATCTGGAACAGGTACTCTGTGAACAGGGATTTCCCGATTTCCGCTGTCAGACCGATTTCTGATGCCGCTTCCGGCACCTGTTTTCCGACATGGCAGAATCCCCGGAAAACGACCGCCCCCATTTCTGCAACAATCAATGCACCGACAACAGCCGCAGCAGCCAGGTTCTGCAACGCAAGGCGTTTCAGGGCTGTCATGTCAATATCCACCATCATGACCACAAACAGGAACAGCACCATGACTGCGCCGACATAGACCAGCATCAATATCATCGCCAGGAACTCTGCCTGAAGCAGCAGCCACAAGGCGGCGCCTGTAAAGAAACAGAGCACGAGAAAAAGCACCGAGTGCACGGGATTCCTCACCGTCACCACGCACAGTGCTGAGCCAACCAGGATGATGGCAAAGCTGTAAAACAGTGCTGTCTCAAACCATTCCATAACCATTTCCATCCGTCAGCGGTAAGGGGCATCCGCCACCTTGGCTTCGCGGATCTCTTCCTTGAATGTCTCTCCGACTGTCAGCAGGGTCTCCTTGCTGAACAGCAGTTCTTTCCTTTCATCCGCAATATATTCAAACTGCCTGGTATGCACAATGGCATCCACTGGACAGGCTTCTTCACATATACCACAGAATATGCATTTCCCCTGGTCAATCTCGTAGCTGACAGCGCTTCTATCCCCTTCCGCATTGGGACCGATGACAATCCGGATAGCCTGCGATGGGCAAGCTGCCTCGCACAGTTTGCAGCCGATGCATTTCTCGGCACCGGCATCATCCCGGGTCAAGGCATGCATGCCCCTGAAACGCGGCGAATAAGGCGTCCTTTCCTCTGGATAACGCACGGTCGGCTTGGCTCGGAACATGACCCTGAGGGTCAGGAACATGCCCTGAAGCATTTCCGCCAGCGAGAAGGTCTTGAGCCAGTGTTTCAGCATCTTCTCCCCCTCAGCCCCATATGTTGAACGGCGTCTGCATCCAGCAGGCGATGAAAACGAGGTAGGCCAGTGTCACCGGAATGAGGACTTTCCACCCCAGCCGCATGGTATGGTCATACCGGAAGCGTGGGAATGTCGCCCGCACCCAGATGAAGACAAAGACAAGGACCGATGTCTTGCCTGCCAGCCATATCCAGCCGGGAATCCATGACAGGAACGCCCACTCGAACGGTGGCAGCCATCCCCCAAGGAACAGGATGGATGCCATTGCCGAGAACAGGATGACGTTGACGTATTCCGCCATGAAGAACATGGCGAATGCCATCCCGGAGTATTCCACCATATGCCCCGCGACAATCTCGGATTCGCCTTCAACGGCATCAAATGGATGGCGTCCAGTCTCTGCGATCGAGCAGATGATATAGATGACCAGCAACGGGAAAAGCGGCAGCCAGTTCCATGACAGGCAGGTCAGTCCCATCGACGCGAAGAAGCCGTTTGCCTGTCCGGTAACAATATCTGACAGGTTCAGGCTGCCTGACACCATCAGGACGGTGACCAGGACAAATCCCAACGGGATGCCGAAGGAGACCATCTGTGCCGCCGCACGGACCGCACCCAGCAGGGCGTATCTGGAGTTGGATGCCCAGCCCGCCAGCATCACACCATAGACACCGACGGAGGTGATGGTCATGAGGAACAGCAGACCGGCATTGACATCTGCCAGCACGATGCCTGCATCGAAGGGAATGACCGCCCAGGCTGTCAGGGCTGGTATCACAGCGATGACCGGTGCCAGCCAGAAAACCATCCTGTCCGCCTTGTCGGGGACAATGATTTCTTTCAGCAGCAGCTTGAAGGCATCGGCAATCGGCTGTATCAGTCCCAACGGCCCGACGCGGTTGGGGCCTAGGCGGGCATGCATCCATCCGATGACTTTCCGTTCCCAAAGGGTCAGGAAGGTCATCAGCCCCAGGATGACCGCAAGGACAATCCCGATACAGATTATGATCCAGACAGCATGCCAGAACTGCCCGAACAGCATCCGGCCGTAATGGTGGGTCAGGTCGAGCAGCTGTGCCATCATAAGCGTTCCACCCTTATCCAACCATCAACGGGGCCCAGCACTGCGGTGTCAGGATGTCCTGACACCAGCCGGACAGCATCATCCGGCAAAGCCTTATCTATTTTTGCAGGCAATATCTGCTGACCGTTTTCCTGAATGACCCGGACTTTCTCTCCGTCTTCCAGACCCAGTGCCTCAAAGCGGGACACCGGCAGGCAGACAACCGGCGGCGATGCCTGACGGGTCTGCTGGAGTGAAGGCGCCCGACGGACGATGCTGTCAGCGGACAGTGCCGGCAGGTCTCCAAGACGGGATAGTTCCGGCACCTCTTCGGCACGGTATGATGGTGGCAGCCCACTGTGGTTGTCCAACACCTTGTCCAGGTCAACAGACGCCAGACAGGCATCCCGGACTGCCTCAGCGGTCTCAAAACCAAACCCCTCAGCTTCCAGAAAATTGCCCAAGACCCGCAGGACTTTCCAGGCAGGGCGGGTTTCCGCCAACGGCGGCACAGATGCCTTGAATGACTGGCAGTCTCCTGCTGCATTGATGTAAGTGCCGGAGGTTTCTGTAAACGGCGCAACCGGCAGCAGGACGTCCGCATAGTCCTCCCCTTGACGGAACGGTGACAGGACCACCACCATCTCCGCCTGTTTCAGCGAAGCTGCCATCACCGGCTGGTTGAAAGCTTCCAGTTCTGGTTCCGTATGCAGCAGCAGGAAAGCCTTGGTTGTACCAGAAGCAATGGTTCCCAGTGATATGCCTGAACCTGGCGCCGGGTAAGCACCTGCAACCATCCCGCCAACGCCATTCGCCCCGACAGGCAGACAACCCAAGACAGCACCTGTCTGGTCTGCTATCCACTCCGCCATCCGATGGATGATGGATGCCTGGCGGTGCTGGAGTGCCAATGCGCCAAGGAAAACAGCCTTCCGCTGACCGGACAGCAGTGACCCGGCAATGGCTTCTGCCTGCACTGAAGGTTGGACGGCATCCAGTCCATTTGGAATGGAGATGTTTTTCTTTCTGGCTATGGCAACCGCCACTTCCGCCAGCATACCCAGCCAACGGGCAGGAACGCCTGTCAGCTGATGGGAGATGGGCATCAGCCAGTCTTCATCCATTGCATGGATACGGCTGATTTCAGCACCATCCATTGCGGCTTTCCTGAAACGGACTGCCATCAGCGGTGCCTCCTGACGCAGGCATGAACCGACCAGCAGTATCCGATCCAGACCGGCGATACCGGCGACCGGCATGCCCAACCAGGGAACCACCTTGCCGTCCAACGCATTGTCCTGCTGACGGAGGCGGTATTCGATTTTTCCACTGCCCAGTGAACGCATCAGCTTCTGGAGCAGGAACAGTTCTTCCAAAGTCGCCTGTGGCGATGCCAATGCCGCCAATGCCTGGCTGCCATGGTCTTCCGCTATATGTTCCAAGCCATGGGTGACATAACTCAGGGCAGTCTGCCAGTCTGTCTCAATCCATTCCCCCCCCTGCTTGACCATAGGGTGGGTCAACCGTTCCCGGCTGTTCAACGCCTCATAGGAAAAACGGTCCCGGTCAGAGAGCCAGCATTCATTGACGGCCTCGTTCTCTGCAGGCAAGACCCGCTTGACCTGCCCTTCCCATGTCTGGACAACCAGATTGGATCCCAGGCTGTCATGGGGGCTGACCGCTTGATTCGAGGTGAGTTCCCAACTGCGGGCACTGAAGCGGAATGGCTTGGCGGTCAATGCACCGACCGGACAGACATCAACCAGGTTGCCAGACAGTTCAGAATCAACCCAGGTTCCCGGGAACGGCGCAACCTCTGTTTTTTCACCACGTCCCATCATACCCAGCTCTCTCATACCGGCGATTTCCTGACAGAACCGGACACAGCGTGAACATTGGATGCAACGGCTCATTTCCTGCATGGAGACCAAGGGACCGATGTCTTTCACCAGGACAATCCTTTTTTCTTCCTGGTAACGGGACCTGTCACTGCCATACCGGATGGCATATTCCTGAAGGGCGCACTCACCTCCCTGGTCACAGACAGGGCAATCCAGTGGATGGTTGATGAGCAGGAATTCCATGACAGCCTGACGGGCTTTTCTGACACGGTCGGTGCCTGTGTGGATGGCCATACCTTCAGAAACAAGGGTCACACAGGCAGGGACTGGCCGTGGCATGCCCTGCACATCCACCATGCACATCCGGCAGCTGGCGGTGACGGAGAGTTTTCTGTGATAGCAGAAATGCGGCACGGCCACACCGGCATCCAGTGCAGCCTGCAGGACGGAACTGCCCGGTTCCGCCTGTATCTTCCTGCCATCAATCTCGATTTCCATCATTCCTCCATCCATGGCTTACACCACTGGATCCCCCCTTGCCCGATATATGCCAAAAACTCGTGACGGAAATGCCTCAGGAATGACCTGACAGGCAATGCGGCCGCATCACCCAATGCACAGACGGTGCGCTGCTGGATATTGGCTGCCACCGAATCCAGCAGGTCAATATCCCCTGCTGCCGCCTGCCCCTGCTGGCTTTTCTCAATCAGCCGGACCATCCAGGCCGTACCCTCACGGCAGGGTGTGCACTGTCCACAGGATTCATTCCTGTAAAATCGGGAAATGTTCAACAGGGCATGCACCATGCAACGGGTCTCATCCAGGACGATGACACCACCGGTCCCCATCATGGAACCCGCTCTGGAAATCACATCATAATCCAGGTTCAGCCCCATCATCATACTGCCGGGCAATACCGGTGTTGAAATGCCGCCAGGGATGACCGCCTTGAGTTTCCTGCCGCCTTTCACCCCCCCTGCCAGTGCCAGCAGTT
>CALGGD010000039.1 GCA_937916185.1 uncultured Oxalobacter sp.
CCCGACAATCGTCACGTTGGCGCCGATCCAGACATTCCTGCCGATGACGATCGGGGCAGGATGGATGTCACCACGGCGTTCTGGATCCGGGTCATGGTTCAGGGTCGCCATCACGCAGTTGTGCCCGACAAGGGTGCCGTCTCCGATTGTGATGCCGCCTTGGTCCTGGAAACGGCAGCCAGCGTTGATGAAAACCCTTCTGCCGATGGTCAGGTTCTTGCCGCAGTCGGTGGTGAATGGCGGGAACAGCATGAAATCATCAGGAATGGGACGTCCCGTGATGTTCGCCATGATTTCTCGGATTTCTTCGGGCGTGTGGTATTTGGTGTTCAGCTCGACGGTCAGTTTCATGGCTTCTTGGGCAAAGGCATGAAATGTCTCCCCCAATTCGGAGTTCTTGGTTACAAGAACCCGTTTTGCCATCAGTTCACGGAATTTATCAACAGTTAACGTCATTTAGTAGAACTTTCAAAGAAATCATGGAGAGAGTGCCTTTAAAAATGGCTGGTCTCAGGTTCAGCGTGCTTTACCAGCAATATAATGGCAATGCTTCCCAATGTCTAATACCAATAATTCATTTCATGTTATGCTTCGGAGGCATAGTCTAAAAAGACAATCGGACAGGAGGGTTCATTTTGGAAATCCGGGTTTTGCGCTATTTCCTGGAGTCAGCACGCACAGGCAGCATCACCCGTGCCGCTGAACGGCTGCATGTCACCCAGCCGACGCTGTCGCGCCAGCTGAAAGGGCTTGAGGAAGAACTGGGGAAGAAACTGTTTGTGCGTGGCAGCACCAGTATCCGCCTGACCGATGAAGGGCGGCTGCTGAAAGAGCGGGCAGAGGATATCCTCAGCATGGTGGACCTGACAGCCGCCGAGTTCAAGGTGCTTGATGACTTTGCCGGCGGTGACCTGCATATCGGCTGTGCGGAATCGCAGGGTATCCGTCATCTTGCCCGTGCTGTGCATCATTTGCAGCAACGCTATCCCCGTATCAGGCTGCATCTGCATAGTGGCAATGCGGAGAATGTGACGGAGCGGCTTGACAGGGGGCTCCTGGAATTTGCCGTCATTGTCCGTGATGTGGACGCTTCCCGTTACAACAGCCTGGAGATTCCCCATCATGATGCCTGGGGGCTGATTCTGCGTCAGGATGACCCGATGGCTGCCAAGGCTGCTGTCCGGCTGGAAGACCTGATGGCTATCCCTTTGATCTGCAGCCGTCAGAGCCTGGAATCGGAATATCCAAAATGGTTTGGCGACAGCATGGACAAGCTCAATATCGTGGCAACCTACAATCTCCTGTTCAATGCGGCTGTCATGGTGCGCGAAGGGCTTGGCTGTGCGTTGGGATTCGACCATCTGGTGGATACTGGGCCTGAGAGCGGGCTCTGTTTCCGTCCACTTGAACCGGCACTGCTGACACCGATGCATCTGGTCTGGCGGAAACACCAGACATTCACGCCTGCCGGGCAGCTGCTGCTGGATGAGATGCACCATCAGTTCAAGACAGGTCAGGGACAATGAGCGGTTTCATGGTGGACAGGATGGAAGGGAATGGCATGACCGGGTTGCCACCATTATCTTTGCTGGATCAGGAAGAACCTTCGCAGAAGGTCGCCCAGGCAGATCTGGCGGATGCCTGCCGTCAGATTGAAATGGTGCTGTCTGAATTGGGTATCCCAGCACGGTTGGTGTCGGCGGTTTCCGGCCCTGTTGTGGCTTGGTATGAGATTGAGCTGGCGGAAGGCGTGGAACCCGTCAAGGTCACCCTCCATGCCCGGGATTTCGCCCGCGCGTTGTCAGTGATGGCCTTCCGGGTGATTGAGAATGTCATGGATCGCCGTCGGTTGGCTTTTGAAGTGCCGAATACGGTTCGGGAAAGGGTTTATCTGTCAGATATCCTGGCGGCGGATGCAGTCCAAGACAAAGGGTTTGTATTGCCGGTTGCTTTAGGCAAGACGATGACTGGCAACCCAGTGGTTGCGGATCTGGTGATGATGCCACATCTGTTGATTGGGAGTGATGCCGATGCAGAGAATATCAATTTTCTTCATGCGGTGATCCTGTCATTGCTGTACTGGCAGACATCTGCGCATATGCGGCTGCTGTTGGTGGATGTCCGGAACCAGGCGTTTTCAGGCTGTCAGGCGGTTCCCCATCTGCTGGCACCGGTCATCACAGACAGGCAGGTGGCTGTCCATGCGGTGGAAGGGGCAATGGCGGAGATGGCGCGGCGGCTCCAGCTTTTTGAAAAGGAAGGTGTCACGGGTTTTGCTGAATACCATCACTATCTGACGGAAGGCAGGATAAGCGGACAGGAACTGCCCCGGATTGTCATCATCATCCAAGGCTATCCTGACCTGTTTGCCAATGGTCGCGAAATCGAACTGTTGATAGCACGTCTTGCGCTGAGAGGGCATATTGGCGGCATCCATCTGGTGCTGGCGGCTGGACAGGTTTCGTTGGATACCGTCACGGACCTGATCAAGCTGAATGTGCCGACCCGGGTCGCTTTCAAGGTGAGGAGCATGACGGATTCCAGAAGGCTGGTCGGGCAGAATGGTGCGGAAGCCCTGTTGGGACAGGGAGATATGCTTTACTTGTCCTGTGGTGCTGAAGCTGTCCAGCGTATCCACGGTGTCACCGTGTCTGATGATGAGATGTCCCGTGTCATGGCTTACTTCGGTCAGCCAGGCAGACTGGATGCTGATTCGCCGGGGACTGGGACGGCTGATTTATAATGCCCGTATGTTTCAACGAAGGAGATTCAGATGGCAGTCAATCTTGCGGAAAAGTTCGGTATCAAGGTCAAGGTGAAATATACTGAAGAGGCGAAGGCATCCCTTGACCGGAAACTGCATGACCTGTTTGGAGAGGACAATGCGAATTTCAGGAAGTACCTGGATGAACACGGATACAACCTCTTCTCAGCGGATTACCGGGTGTTTGACCGCCATTTCAATGATTTCATCAACCAGGTGCCTGAACTGGTGCCGTATATCCATGACTTCAAGCTGTTCGATGGTATCCTGATTCAGCTCAAGGATCTGCTTCCACCGGTGAAACCCGAGGAGATCGAGGCATTCGACAACCGTCAATGATGGCGGTTGACAGGCTGGCTGGCAGGCCATCGGGATGTTTCCCGCTGCCTGCTCCTGCGCCTGTCTGGTCATTTACGTTTGCTTTTGCCTTCCAGCACGCTTTCCTTGCATTCAAACAGGATTTCCACATGGGCGACTGGATGTGGCCCCGGGATATTGCGGGTTGTGCTTGAAAGGACAAAATTGGAACCGGTACTGTAAGCGGCTTTCAAGACCTGATAAGGCGTGATGCCGCCTTCCTTGAAAAGGTCTTCCGGGACAAGGTCGGGGCGTCTGCCACCGATCATGGCGGTGCCGATGGGATTCGTACCGATGAGTTCCCCCTCAAAACAGGCGATGAGCATATGGCGGCAGGCAGTGACACCGGTGAGGCCGAACAGGTTCTTCCCACAGACAGGGCAATGCCAGTGCGGGGTTTTGGTATAGACCCAGTTGGTTGCGACAACCTGTTTCCTGCTGCCATCCTCGAACTGGAGTTCTTCTTCTGCCGGGTTTTCGATCGTCACATCTGAGTAATTGTCAGAGATCTCTTTTTCAACTTCTTCCAAGAGAGA
>CALGGD010000040.1 GCA_937916185.1 uncultured Oxalobacter sp.
AGGCGCATAGTCTTGACGAGCCGCCTTACCCCAGAAAGCAGCAGCCTTGATCAGGTTACGGGAGACGCCTATCCCGTCTGCATAACAATTGCCCAACAGGAACTGAGCCTCTGGATAACCGGCTTCTGCGGCTTCCTTAAGCATCTTGGCAGCCTGCCTGAAATCCTCGGGATTGCCTATCCTTTCCGCCTGCTCCAAGAGCAGCTTTCCAGACTCATAAAGTGGTTTGCCATCCATCTTTCAACTCGGTTTCTTTGAATGCGGTTTGGAGACTTTTGGAATAATCTGGATGACGAAGCGCTTGTTGTTGTCTTCAACCTGCTCATCCCGGTTGATGCCATTCAGCCCGCTGCCACTGATTTGGATTTCTGTATTGTATTTACGCAGGTCAATGCCGATACTACGCCAACGGTTATAGAGTGCCAAAGCCCGATTGAATGACAATGTATAGTTGTACTCTCGATCCTTGTCCCATAATCCGCCGCCATACTGCCGATTGGCGGAATTCCCTTCAATAATCAGCACATAACCAAAATTAGGATTCGCGGCATGCAATTCACCCAGCAATTTGTCCAAGTCATGCCCCGTCTTGTCAACCATCGCCAGATATTTCGGCTGTATCACAGCACTTTCCAACTCAAAAATCTCGATACCCTCGAAATCCTTGGCAATGAATGTCTTTTTCTCATCGTCATAGCGGAGCGTTGAAGAATCACTCAATACCTTGAACTGCTCATCCAATTTCAGAATCTGTTCCAGTTTTTCCTTTTCAGCATTCGCATCCAAGACCGCCTGTTCCAGCGAACCGCTTGCCCCCTTCATCTTGACGACACAAGCGATGAACAAGACAAACATCACAAAAAAAAGGCTTGTCATCAGGTCGGCATAACTCAGCCAGAAAGCACTTCTCCTCTGCCTGCGGCTCATACCTGCTGCCTTTCATTCTTTTTCCGTGCAGCTTCTGAAACAGGAAGTGTCTGGGACTGTTCCTTGACAGTATCAGCAAATTCAGTCTGTTTTCCCGTTGCAGCTTCAGCAACTGGCGATTTGACCGTCTGCAAATCCTTGGCAGATTTTGCCAACTCTTCCTTTCTGATATCTGTCTGGCTGGCAGAAGACACTGAACCTAGTCTGCTTACACCTGTTCCAAGCCCCCTTGAAACCCGCAAATCTTTCCTTAATCCGGCAATCTCTTCTTTCAAGGCCTTCAATGCCTTGTCGTTGCCCATCTGCATCTGGAAATACTGGACAATCTTTTCAAAGGAAGTGAAGAACTGTCGGTTACCTTCGACAAAACTGCCAACATAACCAGAAGAAAGCCTTAATTGCTCCTGCAGCTGCCCTGTTGTTGCCTTCGCATCTTCAACCAACTGGTCATAAGCTTTTCGCCATTGTTCCTGTGCATCGCCACTTGTCGGGAAATGCAGTTCCAACGATTCTTGGAACTGTTCCTGAAGCCTACGGTTCATGGTTTGGTTGACCACAACCTGTCTCAGCTGACTGCTGAAATCAGTAAACTGTGCGACAATTTCCTTGATGGATCCAGCTGTCTCGTCCAGATGGCGGATAGTTCCATTCAGTTCTTCCTGATACTGATTGAAAACTGAGAACTTATCTGCAGAGTCTGACAGCGTGGTAAAGGTTTCTGAGATTTTGGCAGCAGTCCTCGTCAACGCAGCCCCCTCGATTTTCGCCAAGACCATATCCTGCTTGTCCAAATTCTCATTGGTCAACCTGATATTCTCATTCAACAGTTCGAAAGAATCATGGAACGATTCGATATTGCTGCTGAAACTTTTGCCGAATTCATCCACAAAATTGCCCAAAACGCCTTTCAAGGAATTCAGGCTTGATGCCATGCTGTTGGAAAGCGTTGGCATCAGTTCCCGCCGCAGGAAACTGAAATAATCGTTTTTCCGTGAATCAACCTCTGCAAACTTCCGGCTGTAAATCCCGTAGGTATTAATCAACATCAGCGACAACCCGCAGAAACTGGCAATCATCGCAATACCGACCCCCATCAGCAGGTCTTTCAGGTCAGAAACATGACCGCCGATATTCAGGATACTGTCTAAATCCAATGACAACAGCCCACAGATGATGCCAATGAAAGTGCCTCCCAACCCTAGATAAAGTGGAATATTCAGTTCAGACTGTATTCGGTCATCAATTGTATCCAGCTTCCGTTCACAGATATCCTGCAAAACTGCCAGATCGGCTGAAGTCCCAGTATTCTTACAGAGATACATATTGGTCTGCGTCAAGACCGCCTTGAAATCAGCAGACAGTTCAGCATTTTCATGATAGCCAACCAATGAAACTGGCTGCCCCATTGACAGGGCACGGTATTGCGGATTGGCAGAAAACTGTTTCAACGCCTCTTCATTTTCCAAGTCATTCTTGGAAACACTCGTATCCAGCTTGAAAACATCGGCTGAGATATCAGGAAAGAACCGGCTGTATGCGTAAATCGTCCTCAAGGTCTTGACGAAAAAAAAGAGCTGAAAAACAACAATCAACACCGCAGCCGCATAAATCACCGATTGCATAAATTACGATTCCTTTCAATCAAACAGTAGGCTTACAAAACCTCATCTGTCTTTTCATTCAGTCCTTAAAGACGATACGTCAATTCTTGTTCCAACACATAAACAGCAGTAATGGCAGCAGTAACCCTTTCCTGAAGCCTGTCATCCAGAACCTGATATTTCAGCAGGCGTATTTCTTCCCGCAGTTCCCTTGCAGTCCGGATATCTTCCGTTTCGCAAGCTTCCTTAATCTGTACAACCAATCCATCACACTGTTCCTGAATCTGCAACTTCTGGGCGAGGTCAGCACCATAGCGTTCAGTCGTCAAATCCGATACTGAATTGACAAGCAGGTTTCTTGGGAAAAAACGGGGCATTGTCCTTAGTTTTCCAAGCACAGTTTCCAACTCAACTGACCCAAAAGGTTCAGGCTTGATGACAGGTTTAACAACGATAGGAGCAGATGTATCGGGTTCCAGCTTATACTCATGCTCTTCCGATTGAGGCGTTTCCTTCAACCAAGGACAGACCTTTTCCAGAAAGCCGCTGATTCTCGGAAAGACTTTACTGAATTTCTGGTAAGCCCTTCTGAAAATGCCAACATATCTCAACATCTTGTTCCTATCGTCTGAAAAAATTCCGTCTCCTGAAAATCCAAGAGACGGAATCTGTTCAATCAATCACTGACGGGTCACTGTTGTTGTCGTAGTCTGCGTC
>CALGGD010000041.1 GCA_937916185.1 uncultured Oxalobacter sp.
CGCCTGGCGTGGCTGTTGAAGACGACCGACAAAGCTGTCCGTGACAGACGCCATGCATTCGGTATCCGTCCGGTATACAAACGGGTTGACACCTGTGCGGCGGAATTTGCAACAGATACGGCGTATATGTATTCCACCTATGATGATGAATGCGAGGCGGATCCGACTGACAGGAAAAAAATCATGGTGCTGGGCGGTGGACCGAACCGGATTGGACAGGGGATTGAATTCGACTACTGTTGTGTCCATGCGGCAATGGCGATGCGTGAAGACGGTTATGAAACCATCATGGTCAACTGCAACCCTGAAACCGTCTCGACAGACTATGACATTTCCGACAGGCTCTATTTTGAACCGCTGACATTGGAAGATGTCCTTGAAATCGTTGATAAGGAAAAACCCTATGGCGTGATTGTCCAGTATGGTGGGCAGACACCCTTGAAACTGGCATTGGACCTGGAAGCCAATGGGGTGCCGATTATCGGGACATCGCCGGATATGATTGACGCGGCGGAAGACCGTGAGCGTTTCCAGCGGCTGTTGAAAGACCTCGATCTGCGTCAGCCGCCCAACAGGACGGCACGCACGGATACCGAAGCGATTGAACTGGCGAAGGAAATCGGCTATCCCATCGTGGTCCGGCCTTCTTATGTGCTGGGGGGGCGGGCGATGGAAATCGTCCATGACCAGGTTGGGTTGGAACGTTACATGCGCGAAGCTGTCAAGGTTTCCAACGATTCGCCTGTCCTGCTTGACCGTTTCCTGAATGATGCGATTGAGTTGGATGTGGACTGTATTTCCGATGGTAAACGCGTCTTGATCGGTGGTGTGATGGAACATATCGAACAGGCCGGTGTCCACTCTGGAGATTCAGCTTGTTCCCTGCCGCCTTATTCCCTGTCTCCAGAAACCGTGGAGGAGCTGAAGCGCCAGACCATCCTGATGGCGAAGGGTCTGAATGTGGTTGGACTGATGAATGTCCAGTTTGCCATCCAACGCAAGGAAATCGATGGGCAGGTGAAAGATGTGGTTTTCGTGCTTGAGGTCAATCCCCGCGCTTCCCGTACCGTGCCGTTTGTCTCCAAGGCCTCGGGCGTGCCGCTTGCAAAGGTGGCGGCGCGTGTGATGGCAGGCGAGCGCTTGCGCGACATGGGGC
>CALGGD010000042.1 GCA_937916185.1 uncultured Oxalobacter sp.
CGGATGACATCCGCAAGTTCATCTTAGGCGAAGATCCGACCAAATAACAAAAACAGACCTGCCCGTTGCTTACCACTATGATCAGTTTCCACCCAGTGATATTGACTATAAAAGGCTTATTTCTCAAATCGCCAGAACAGCTGACGCTATCGCCCGGTATGACCAAGTCATCAAAAGCCTGAAAAACAGCACTATTTTCCTGACACCCCTGAGAAGCCAGGAAGCAGTCATTTCTTCCCGTATGGAAGGCACCATCAGCACGATGGATGAAATCCTGCAATATGAATCCCATGGCAATGATACAGAAGTCCGTTCAGAGACGGTTGAAACGTTTCTCTATCGGCGTGCACTGAATACCGCACAAGAAACCATTGAACAGGGGCAACCTTTCTCCGAATTCCTGTTACGGTCAATCCATGCCCAACTGCTTTCCTTTGGACGGGGTGCCAATAAATCGCCCGGTCAATTCAAGACGGAGCAGAATTACCTTGCCGGCAGGGGGCGCCAAGATATCCGGTTCATTCCAATCTCTCCGGAAAAACTCCATGAAGGGCTTCAGAAACTGCTTGATTTCATCAACAACAGCACCATGACGCCTTTGTTGAAAACCGCTATTGCGCATGTCGAGTTTGAGGCACTCCATCCTTTCCAGGATGGCAATGGGCGCATTGGACGGATGTTGATTACCCTGTTGCTCTGGCATTATGGCTTGATTTCGCAACCCCATTTCTATATCAGTGCTTTCTTTGAAACCCATCGTACCGAATACATCGACAGCATGCGGGAGGTTTCCAAGACAAATGACTGGACTCAATGGTGCCTGTTTTTCCTGGAAGCAGCTGAATCCCAAGCAAAACAGAACCTTGCAACCGCTGAGAACATCCAAGCTCTTTATGAGGAAATGAAACCGCTGTTTACATCCATTCTTTCTTCCCGATGGAGTGGGCATGTATTGGATTTTGTTTTCACTTATCCTATCTTTCCCAGAAATAAACTGACTGAAAAGATAGGCATCACGCCAACAACCTCGACCCGTTTCATCCGTCTGCTGGTTGAAAACAATCTTCTTCAGGTCATCAGCGAACCTTCAGGAAGAAGAGCTGGATTTTACCGGTTTGAACCCCTGATGGAAATTGTCCGTGTTTAGGACTTTATGTCTTGGAAAAAACAGGGAATGGCAACCAGCCACCTTGAAACGGAAATATCCTATGACTGATTCGAAAACGACCATGAAGACCCGCAGTGACATTCTGGAAGCCATGCGGACACCGCCACCAAACGGTTATTTTGAATGGGATGGCAAAGAAGAAGATGACCGTCCATTGTCTGCTGAAGAGATGCAAACAGGAACCGGGAAACAGCATCTTACAGGATAAGCATAGCCGTCTATCAAAGAAAAGGGGTTAAATCTGATCTGTTTTTGGCTGGCCATATTCCCGTTTCATGGCATCAACAGATATGACCCACTGCTTGCCATATTTGCAGGCATCAACCCCTTTGACCAGCTTGCCATAGGAAATTGCCTTGCGTAGGGTACTTTCATTGAGCCCCCACAGCTGGGTTGCATCCGTAAAAGCCATCAGACCATCAAAAGGTGTCTTGACCGTTTTACCATTCTCAAACAACTCGTCACAAGACAGGTCGAGGTTATCGTTCCAGATAATTCCGTAACCACCTACATCAACCTCTACACCATAAAACAGCTCTGGCTTATCTGCCAAATCCTTGAATGAAGCCCACTTGGAAAACAGGGGCTTGACATCATAAATCTTGGTCACCCCTTCTGCAAACTGCACACTCAAACGGAAATCCGGCAGTGCATTGACTGCTTTCACCTTATGGAACATCGTATCAACTCCTTACTCAAGGGGAGAAAGGGACAATTGCCGCCATATCATCACCGTACAGAGCATGGACATGCGGCGGATTATGCTCCGCCTGCTGAAAATACATACGGATGATAATCCCATAAAACCTGGATAAGACTGGCATAGTTACAATCCTTAATTTTCTAAATTATATCACGGAAACGTGATTTTAATGCCTTTTGCCCGTTAATCAAGAATCACAAACCCAGTCCATTCAGCTGTTCTTTCAGCGCATAGAGCTGTTCCAGTGCTTCGCGGGGAGTCAATGCATCGGGATCAATGGCTTCAAGGGAAGCGGCCAAGGCACTGTAATCCGGTTTTTCCGGTAAGGCTGCTTCTGATCCTTCCTGGTTACCGGTTCCATAGGCAGGTGTCATCTGGAACAGGCTCAGCTGGTCACCGCCAGATGGCAGGAACTGAGCCTCGAGTTCCGCCAGATGTTTCCGCGCTGCCCGGATAACCCCATCCGGCACACCTGCCAGCCGCGCCACCTGGATGCCGTAGCTTCTGTCGGCACCGCCGCGGACGATCTTGCGCACGAAGACGATATCTTCCCCGTCCTCTTTCACGGCGATACAGAAGTTCTTGACACCGGGCAATTTCCC
>CALGGD010000043.1 GCA_937916185.1 uncultured Oxalobacter sp.
CGCTGCTTTTGTCGTCTGGTATTGCCTTAAACCGTCTGCTGAGCCAGAAGGACTGGCCTCCGGCAACGGCCGTCTTGAAGCAACCGAAACAGCCGTTTCAACCAAAGTCCAAGGCAAGCTGGTCCAGGTACTGTTCCGCGAAGGCGCAGACCTGGAAGAAGGCCAGGTGGCAGCCCTCCTGGATGATGTCCAGATCAAGGCGGATATCCAGGCTGCGGAAGCCGCTGTCATCCAAGCCAAGGAAGCCGCCGAGGTGGCCCGCGAGAACGTCAAGAGCATGCAGAGCCAGCAGGAACTCGCGGCAGTCACCCTGCGACGGACAGAGGCACTGATCAAGAAGGGGTTCATCTCCGCCGCCGCACTGGACAAGGATATCAGCACGATGCGCACAGCGAACGCCAACCTTGCCAGTGCACGGAACCGGGTGCTTGAAGCTGACGCCACTATCCAGGAAAAGATTGCCCGGGTTGCTTCCCTGAAAAGCAACCTGGATGACCTGACACTGCGTGCCCCTGTGAACGGCAGGATCCTGTACCGCTTGGCAGAGCCTGGCGAGGTCCTCTCCCCGGGCGGCAAGGTCTTCTCCATCCTGGATATGAACGATGTCTATATGTACGTCTATCTGTCGAGCGCCGATGCCGGCAGTGTCACCATCGGCAGTGAGGCCCGTATCCTGCTGGATGCCCTGCCGGATACCCCGCTTCCCTGCTCAGTCGTCTATGTCTCCCCAAGGAACCAGTTCACACCGAAAGAAGTCGAGACAAAGGATGAACGTGAGAAATTCATGTTCCGTGTCAAGCTGAAGGTCGATCCAGAATGGATCAAGACACATGGCGCCATTGCCAAACCCGGTATGCCGGGCATCGGCTGGGTCAAGACAAAAGCCGATGCCGCATGGCCTTCCAACCTGCAGGTAAAACAGTGAGATGAAACCGCCTGCCGCGCAACTGTCCCATGTCAGCCTGCAATACGGCAAAGTCAAGGCGCTGGATGACCTGACTTTGACCATCCCGGGTGGCTGCATGGTCGGTCTGATCGGTCCTGATGGTGTCGGCAAATCTTCCCTGCTTTCCCTGCTTTCCTGCGCAAAGAAAATCCAGCAGGGCGAGATACAGGTGCTGGAAAACGATATCAGCAATACTGCTGTCCGCAATGCCCTGCTACCCCGGATTGCCTATATGCCCCAAGGGCTTGGCAAGAACCTCTACCCGACCCTCTCAGTCGCCGAGAATATTGATTTCTTTGCCCGTCTGTTCGGACAGGATGCGGCAGAACGGCGGCAGCGGATCGATGAACTGACAACCGCCACGGGACTTTTCCAGTTCAAAGACCGCCCTGCCGGGAAACTGTCAGGCGGGATGAAACAGAAACTGGGGCTCTGCTGCTCATTGGTGCATGACCCTGACCTGCTGATCCTGGATGAACCGACGACCGGGGTTGACCCGCTTTCAAGACGGCAGTTCTGGGAACTGATTGATTCCATCCGCCAGCGCCGCCCGCAGATGAGCGTGCTGGTTGCGACCGCCTATATGGAAGAGGCAGAACAGTTCGACTGGCTGGCAGCGATGTATGGCGGCAAGGTCATCGCCAGCGGCACTGCTGAGGAAATGAAGCAGCAGACCGGCAAGGATTCGCTGGAACAGGCTTTCATCCAGTTCCTGCCAGAGGAAAAACGCGCCAATTATGAGGAACTGGTCATCCCCCCCCTTGCTGACACCCAGAACCTCATAATTGGCGCGTTTT
>CALGGD010000044.1 GCA_937916185.1 uncultured Oxalobacter sp.
GAGCCTGTCGGTGTGGTTGCCGCCATCACGCCTTGGAACTTCCCGATGGCGATGCTTGCCCGTAAGCTGGGCCCGGCGTTGGCGGCGGGTTGCACGGCAATCATCAAACCGGCCAATGAAACACCGCTTTGCGCGAATGCCCTCCTCGCCCTGGCAGATGAGGCAGGGGTCCCACCTGGTGTGCTGAATGGGGTCTGCGGGGATACTGAAGCCATTTCTGACGCTTTCATGTCATCTTCCGATGTCCGGAAAATCACCTTCACCGGTTCAACCGCTGTTGGGAAAATCCTGGTCAGGAACGCTGCAGAAACCATGAAGCATGTTTCAATGGAACTGGGAGGCAACGCCCCTCTGATTGTTTTCGCCGATGCCGATCTGGATGCCGCTGTCAAAGGTGTCATCGCCAATAAATTCAGGAATGCCGGGCAGGTCTGTGTTGCCATCAACCGGATTTATATTGAAGAAGCGGTTTACGATGATTTTGTCGGAAAACTTGCCAAGGCGGCAGCCCAGCTGAAAGTCGGCGACGGCATGGAAGAAGGAACCGCAATCGGTCCCCTGATCAATGAAAAGGGACTGGCGAAAGTCGAACGCCATGTCAATGATGCTGTTGCAAAAGGTGCAAAAGTTGTCATCGGTGGCAAACGGAGTGGATTGGGGAGGACCTTTTATGAACCCACCGTCCTTTCGCTTTGCACGGATGACATGGTGATTGCCCATGAAGAGACTTTTGGCCCTGTTGCCGCCTGTTTCCGGTGCACAGATGAATACGAAGCCGTCAACCGGGCCAATTACACACCTTTTGGGCTGGCTGCCTATTTCTACACCAAAGACCTTGCCCGTGTTTTCAGGGTCTCCGGGGCATTGGAAGCTGGCATGGTTGGCATCAATGACACGGGGGTTTCCTCGACCGTCGCGCCATTCGGCGGAGTCAAGGAATCCGGATTGGGACGGGAAGGTTCTGTCCTGGGCATTGAAGAATACCTGGAAGTGAAGACCCTGCATCTTGGTGGTCTGTAACCCAACCGGGAAAGCAACGCATTTAAGAAGGATTGGAATATGTACGAACAGCAGTATCTGGCGCTTTTAGCTGAGATTCTGGATCATGGCGTGGATAAAGGTGACAGGACAGGTACCGGAACCCGTGCGGTCTTTGGCAGGATGATCCGGCATGACCTGAAAAGCGGTTTCCCTTTACTGACAACGAAGCGCCTGTATATCCGTGCCATTGTCCATGAACTGCTCTGGTTCCTGAAAGGCGGCACCAATATCAGTTACCTGCATGAGAACAAGGTGACCATCTGGGATGAGTGGGCGACAGAAACCGGTGACCTGGGACCGATTTATGGCGCTCAATGGCGCAACTGGGAAGGTTCAGATGGAAAGGTCTATGACCAGGTTTCCTCGGTCATTGAATCAATCCGCAACAATCCCAACAGCAGGCGGCACATCATCAGCGCCTGGAATGTCGCCCTGCTCCCCGATGAGAAAATCTCTCCACAGGACAATGTCCATGCCGGCAAGATGGCACTTGCCCCCTGCCATGTCATGTACCAGTTCCAGATTGCCAACGGACGCCTGTCCTGCATGATGACCCAACGCTCAGGCGACATCTTCCTGGGTATTCCATACAATACGGCATCCACCGCATTCCTGACACATATGATTGCCCAGCAATGCGACCTTGAGCCAGGGGAAGTTATCCACAGCATCGGCGACCTGCACCTTTACCGCAACCATTTCGAACAGGCGAAACTGCAGCTCTCACGTGAGCCAAGACCCGCGCCAACATTAAGACTGAACCGAAAACCCAGCATTTTTGATTACACCTTCGAGGATTTTGGGATTGATGGGTATGACCCGCATCCAGTGATACCCGCGCCGATTGCCATTTGACCCCTGCAATCGTTTTTCTGGCAAAGAATCATCTTTCCCCCTGATTTCGGCAGGCACAAATCACTGACAAGGAATAAAATACAGACCTGTATATTGATTTTCGGCTTCTATCCATGCTTAAACGTTTTTTCCTATCGTTCTGTCTGATACCACTCCTGCTTGTCTCTGGTGTCTGTACGCCTGCATCCGCTGATGACCTGTCAGAAGGCCTCGAACTGTACCATGCCAAGAAATACAAAGAAGCAATTCCCTATCTGGAACGGGCTGCCAATGATGGGCATGAGAAGGCGATTGAAGCGCTGGATCAGATTTACGAAAGCCAGAACAAGGGACAGGTCAATGGCATGAAGCCTGCCGATAAAGCTGTTCCAGGCAATGAGGCAGCCAAGACCGGACAGCAACAGATGAAGCAAGAAGCCAATGCCAAGGTGGATGACAGCAAGGATACGGCTGATGAGACAGCGAAAAAAGAAAGTTCAAAGGGCAGTTTCTGGCGTAAGGTGATTGCCATCTTCTTTGCGCTTGGTATTGCTGTCATATGGTTCATCCACCGGACAATCCTACGCCGTAGGCGTGAGCAAAGCCAAGAACAGAATCCTTTCCGTTAGCACCGGAAACTATTGGATTTACCTTGAGAATATCTGTTGATTTATTGAACTTATTTGATTTTATTGAATGATATGAAAAAATTTCTGCCACTTCTTTTCCTGGCTGTCTGTCAGATTGCCTATGCTGGATGGGATGGTATCGATGAAAGCACCAATGTCCCAATCACCATGTCCACCAGCCGTCCGGAAAAATTCAAGCGTGGAGAAACCGTTGAAATCTTTGACTATGCCGACAGGAATTTCCATGAGGTCGAGATTGAGCATATCAGAAGCCATGGCGACACCCTCAAATATGAAGTCTATGACAAGGATACTTTCACGGAACGTGCTTTCATCATGAAAGGCAAACGCTGGTAAAGCTCCAGAAAAACGGATGCAATCAAATATCACCCCCCTTTTCCGACGGTTGGGCATTGGCGTCCTTGCAGTGGTAGGGGCTGTAGTCATCGTGCTTGTCTATATCACCGGATCAATCTATTACTATTCAACCATCGATGAAAAAAGACAGGCTGATGCTGCCATCATCCTAGGCGCCGCCGCATGGTACAAACGTCCATCCCCTGTCTTTGAAGAACGGATCCGCCATGGTCTCTGGCTCTATGAGAACGGCTATGTCAAGAAACTGGTCATGACGGGAGGCAGATCCCTGAAAGCCCCCTATTCTGAGGCGTATGTCGCCCGTCGTTTCGCCCTGAAAAAACGTATTCCTGTCGATGACATCCTGATTGAGGAGGATTCGCACAATACATACGAAAACCTTGCCAACGCAAAAAAACTGATGGAAAAGCACGGTCTGCGCTCCGCTATCATTGTCAGCGACCCTTTCCATATGAAAAGGGCGATGTCCATCGCAGAGGACCTGGGTATCGAAGCCTATTCTTCCCCGACACCAACCACGCGTTATGAAAGCACCGCCCAATCATTGCGATTCCTGCTCCAGGAAATCGGCCATATGATCGGCTATCTCATCTCACCCATGAATTCTGATTGAAAACACGTTGTTTACGGTGGCGAAGAACTCCATGGGGGATTCGGTTTCATGGAACGGCATAAGACCGTCATCCTGAGACCAAACATTGAACCATAGCCGCCATGACTGATATGGAACACCGGCTGTTCCATCATGACGGATAGAAAGTTTTATGAACGGTTAAGGGATTGCCTGATAAGATAACGGCATTGGAACTGACTGATTCTTGATTGCCTTATGTGGTCTTTTAACCGTTCACTGCTGAAATACTGTGTCATCGGGCTGACAGCGGCAGCTGGCACCTTGCCTGCCCATGCCGATGATATGAAAGAAAAGCCAGAAACCGTACAGCCAGCCAAGCAGCAAGGCGCACAGACCGACAGTACCGGCATCAGTCTTTACAAAAACAAGCAATACGCAGAAGCCCTTCCCCTGCTGGCAGCTGACGCTGAAAAACATGACACCAATGCCCAGATGGCGCTTGGCAACATGTACAGCATGGGACTGGGTGTGCACATAGACCAGAAAAAGGCATTTGACTGGTACCTGAAAGCCGCCAGGCTGAATCATTCGTATGCCCAGCTTTATGCCGGTTATTACTATGAAAAAGGACTTGGTACCACCAAGAACGCCAAGGAAGCCTTTTCCTGGTACAACCGTGCAGCCCTTGCCAATATCCCGAATGCCCAGTACAAAGTCGGCTACTGTTATGAAAAAGGCATTGGCGTAGCGACCAATCCCTCACAAGCCAACAACTGGTACCGCAAGGCGGCGGAAAACGGCAGTGCCCGGGCTCAGCTTGTGATGGGCCAACGCTACAGTGAAGGCAACCGTGGCAAGAAAGATTTGATGGAAGCAGCCAAATGGTTCTACCGGGCTGCCGAACAAGGCTATGCCCCTGCGCAGGCGGCCCTTGCCCAACTTTACGAAATGGGGCAAGGCGTCCAGCGGGATGAAGCACGCGCCGCAAGTTGGTATACAAAAGCAGCAGAACAGGGCTATTCTCCTGCACAGAACAACCTGGGCTTTCTCTATGACCAGGGCAATGGGGTTATCCAAGACTATGCGACAGCCCGGAAATGGTATGAAGCCGCTGCTGCACAGGGCAACATCCAGGCGATGTACAACCTGGGACAGCTTTATCAGATGGGACACGGCGTTTCCCAAGACTACCGTATGGCAGCCAAATGGTTCAGGGTGGCGGCAGAAAACGGTTCAGTCAAGGCTTCCAACAGTCTGGGCATGGCTTATCTGGATGGCATGGGTGTTGAAATGGATCCAGTCAAAGCCGCCCGTTATTTCCTGACTGCAGCACAGAAAGGCAACGTTTCTGCCCAGTATAACCTGGCAATCCTTTATATCCAGCAGCCTGAAGCCCTTTCCAGGAATGGGATCAGGGCAACTGAGGCGCAGGCGCTGCAATGGCTGAAGAAAAGTGCCGAAAACGGCAACACCGCCGCCATGGAATACCTGTCCGATGTCTATCGTGACGGGAAACTGGGACAACGTAGAAACATCCAGCTTGCTGACAGCTGGCGCGACAAAGCCCTTGAGATTGAACGGAAAAGGGATCTCTATGCAACCGTTGAACCATTGCCGACCATCAATAAATAAGACAGGCTTTCCCCTTACCCTCTCAGACCAAACCTCCAGGCAACGGTTTACCCAGCTTTCCGGGAACACATACAATACCCTTAAATCCTCTAGGATATGAGAAAAAAGCAACACTTCTTTATTCCTAGTACATTTATAGGAAATAAAACCTATCTTTTCAGTGGGAAATTGTTATAATGAGTTCCAACACAAACAATGAACAAGCAGACTTTAAGGAGCTGACCCGTGAAAATATCAACCAAAGGCCGCTATGCCCTTCGATTCATGATTGATCTGGCAAAGAATGGCAAGGACCGGTATATCTCCCTGAAAGATGTTTCTATCCGTCAGGATGTCTCGCTGAAATACCTGGAGCAGATTGCATCAGCACTTGGCAAAGCCGGTTTGATCCAGAGTGTCCGTGGATCACAAGGCGGATACCGTCTGGCGAAAGCACCGCATGACTATACCATTGGCGACATCCTCCGCCCTATCGAAGGCGACTTTGCCTGTGTTTCATGCCTGGAATCCTCCCCAAATGCCTGTGAACGCTATGAACATTGTCCGACTGTCCATTTCTGGGAAGGGCTGTACAAAGTCATCACAGATTACATGGATGGGACGACACTTGGCGACCTGGTTGAACGCTCAAGCGAAGATGGCGGGTTCTATGTAATCTGACAGGATTCCCTTTTTTCAATGCTGCATATGTAGCAGGGGTCTTTTTACCTCATAACTTATAGATATTTAATAACTTTGTTTTTCAACTATTTGATTTTTAAAACTTTTATTTAAGGAGATTACAATGGCTAACATTGCTAAGAACGCAACTGACCTGATCGGCAACACCCCTTTGCTGGAAGTATCCCGCTATTCCGCAAACAACGGTCTTGAAGCGACCATCCTGGCAAAACTGGAATATTTCAACCCAGCCGGCAGCGTCAAGGACCGTATTGCAAAGGCAATGATTGATGCCGCAGAAGCAGAAGGCAAACTGGTTCCAGGCAAATCCACCATCATCGAACCGACATCCGGCAACACCGGTGTCGGTCTGGCTGCTGTCGCCGCCGCACGCGGTTACCGCATCATCATCACCATGCCCGAAACCATGAGCATTGAACGCCGTAAGCTAATCAAAGGCTACGGTGCAGAACTGGTTCTGACTGAAGGAGCCAAAGGCATGAAAGGCGCGATTGCAAAAGCACAGGAACTGGCAAAGACAATCCCTGACAGCTTCATCCCCCTGCAGTTTGACAACCCGGCAAACCCAGCCATCCATAAGGCGACAACCGGTCCAGAAATCTGGAAAGACACCGATGGCAAGGTTGACATCTTCGTAGCAGGCGTCGGTACCGGCGGTACCTTGACCGGCACGGGGAGTTACCTGAAAGAACAGAATCCGAATGTCAAGGTTGTTGCTGTTGAACCGGCAACTTCCCCTGTCCTGTCTGGCGGTAAATCCGGTCCCCATAAGATTCAGGGTATCGGTGCCGGCTTTGTCCCTGCCGTCCTGGATACCAAAATCTACGATGAAATCATCCAGGTGCCTAACGAGGCCGCTTTTGAAACCGCCCAGGCATTGGCCCATACACAGGGAGTTCTGGTCGGCATCTCCTCTGGCGCTTCCCTTTGGGCTGCCACCCAGTTGGCTAAGCGCCCTGAAAACAAAGGCAAAATCATTGTCGCCCTGCTGCCAGACAATGGTGAACGTTATCTGTCCACTGCCCTGTTCCCATCTGACTGATTAGGATAAGATAGCCTTTTTGATTTTTTGAAAGAAATGCTCCATGGATATTGAATCCCTCTGTATTCATGGTGGAAAGGTTGGCACCGATTCAAGCGGTGCCATTTCCACTCCGATTTACCAGACAGCAACTTATGCCCACCCGGGTCTCGGCAAAAGCACCGGCTTTGACTACAGCCGGGGTATGAACCCGACCCGGGGTGTCCTGCAGGAAACGATGGCAAATCTGGAAGGCGGTATCGCAGCTTATGCCTTTTCTTCTGGGCTCGCTGCGGCATCTGCCATGATGGAGCTCTTCCAGCCTGGGGACCATATCATTTCGTCTGACGACCTGTATGGTGGAACATGGCGTCTCTTTCAGAACTTCTCCATGAAAAATGGACTGACATTTGACTGGGTCGATGCTTCTGACCCAGCCAATGTCGAAGCAGCCATCAAACCGGAAACGAAGGCGGTCTTCATTGAAACGCCCACGAACCCCCTGATGCATGTCAATGATATTGCAGCAATTGCTGAAATCACCAAACGGCATGGCATCCTCCTGCTGGTTGACAACACCTTCCTCACACCGGTCAACCAACAGCCCATCAAACTGGGCGCAAACATTGTGCTGCACAGTGCGACAAAATACCTGTCAGGGCACAATGACACGTTGGCAGGCATCCTTGTCTGCGATTCCGAAGAGATCTCTGAACGGCTACATTACATCCAAAATGCAGTCGGCGCTTCCCTTGGTGCATTCGACAGCTGGCTTGTCCTGCGCGGCATCCAGACACTTCATATCAGAGTGAAACGCCAGCAGGAAACTGCCCTGAAAATCGCTGAATGGCTTCAGAAGAACCCGAAAATCTCAAAAGTCTTCTACCCAGGCCTCAAAGACCATCCCGGCTATCAGACTTCCATCAAACAGTCTTCCGGCTTCGGCGGCATGATTTCCTTTGAGATTGCAGAAGAAGCCGGCGGTGAATCGCTTGTCAGGCAGATCCTGGAAGGTGTCAAGTTGATCCAGTTTGCCGAAAGCCTCGGCGGAACCGAATCGCTGATCACCTACCCGACCACCCAGACACATGGCGCCATCCCTGAGGCGGAACGCATCGCCCGGGGCATCACCAACAGCCTTTTACGGTTGTCAGTCGGACTGGAACATCCAGATGACCTGATTGCAGACCTTGCCCAGGCTTTCGGTGATGAACCGCCTGTAAAAGATGCTTTCGGTTTCGATACCGTCCCTGACCGCAAAGGGACAGGTTCCCTGAAATACGATTATGCCGTCCAGCGTGGCAAGCCAGCCGATGTCCTGCCCTTATGGGTGGCAGACATGGACTTCAAGGTTCCTCCTGCTGTGACAGCGGTCCTGCAGGAAGCCGTTTCCCATGGCATTTATGGCTATACCGAGCCAAAACCCGGGTATTTTGAAGCAGTTCAGGGTTGGTTTGCCAGACGGCATCACTGGTCACCGGAACCGGAATGGCTGGTCAAGACGCCCGGTGTCGTCTATGCCATCTGTACAGCCATCCGTGCATTGACAGAACCAGGTGATGCCATACTGATCCAGCAACCGGTCTATTATCCCTTCTCGCTGTCCATCCGTGACAACAACCGCAGGCTGGTCAACAATCAACTGGTTCTCAGGAATGGGCATTATGAAATCGACCTGGTGGACTTCGAGCAGAAAATCATTGAGAACAACGTCAAGCTGTTCATCCTCTGCAACCCGCATAATCCTGTCGGACGCATCTGGACACGGGAAGAACTGAAAGCCATGGCGGATATCTGCCTGAAACATCATATCTTGGTGATTTCCGATGAAATCCATGCAGACTTCGCTTTCCCCGGCTATGCCTATACGCCTTACGGCACACTGGGAGATGCCTATCAGGACAGCGCTGTCATCTGTACTGCCCCCAGCAAGACCTTCAACATCGCCGGGCTCCAGGTTTCAAATATCTTCATCCCCAATGCCACGCTCAGATCCCGTTTCCAGCAGTCATTCAACGCCACCGGCTATGACCAGATGAACGCCATGGGGCTTGCTGCTGCACAGGCGGCGTATGAAGGCGGTGAAGCCTGGCTGGATGCCCTGCTGGCTTACCTGACGGTGAACCTCGGCCTCCTCCGCAGGTTCGTTGCTGAAAGGCTGCCCGGTGTCAGGCTGATTGAACCGGAAGGCACCTACCTGATCTGGCTTGATTTCTCGGATACCGGACTTTCCGGTAAAGACCTGGATGACTTCATTGTGAATGATGCCCGCCTATGGCTT
>CALGGD010000045.1 GCA_937916185.1 uncultured Oxalobacter sp.
AGCTGACACTGGCACAGTTCATCTCCCTGTCGAACCGGCTGCGGTAAGCCGTCACCCCCTGACAGCCGCCATAAGGCAGCCGCAGCGGCGGCATCAGGGGAAAAACAGACCCGCCTTCCCAGCGGCAGAGGAACCACGCCCCTTGGGCAACCTTCCAATCAGAGGATTTTCGTCCCGATCCACCAGCCGATTGCCGACATGGTCGCCGCAGCGGGAATCGTCAGGACCCATGCCCAGACAATATTGCCGGCAACCCCCCAGCGGACAGCGGAAAGCCGTTTCGAAGCGCCCACACCGACAATCGCCCCGGTGATGGTATGGGTTGTGGAAACCGGAATCCCCAGGGCGGTCGCCATGAACAGGGTCAGCGCACCGCCCGTTTCAGCGCAGACGCCGCCGACCGGCTTCACCTTGGTGATCTTCTGCCCCATCGTCTTCACGATGCGCCAGCCCCCGAACAGCGTGCCAAAACCGATTGCACTGTAACAGGCGATAATCACCCAGAGCGGCAGATGGTCGGTTGAGGCCGCATAGCCGGATGCCATCAGCAGCATCCAGATCAGCCCCATGGTCTTCTGGGCATCATTGCCACCATGCCCCAGGCTGTACAGGGATGACGTGAACAGCTGTATCCGGCGGAACCACCGGTCCACCGTCCTCGGGGTTGCCCGGACGAACAGCCAGGAAATCAGCAGCATCATGAACGAGCCGAAGACAAATCCCAAGACCGGTGAAATGACGATAAAGGCGACAACCTTCAGGATACCGCTGGCAATCAGGGCCCCTGCACCGCTTTTTGCCAAGGCGGCACCGATCAGGCCACCGACCAGCGCATGGGAAGAAGACGAGGGGATGCCGTAATACCAGGTGATGACATTCCAGGCGATGGCGCCGAACAACGCCCCGAAAACAATATAGTGGTCAACAATGGCGGCATCGACAATGCCTTTCCCGATGGTTGACGCCACATGCAGGTCAAAGATGAAAATCGCAACCACATTCATGAACGCGGCGACACCGACCGCCACCTGCGGTTTAAGGACCCCTGTGGAGACGACAGTCGCAATCGCATTCGCCGCATCATGGAACCCGTTCATGAAATCGAACAGCAACGCCATGCCGACAATAATGATGATGGCCGTCAGACTGACCTCTATCGCCTGCATAATCCCCCTATCTTGAAAAATCCATCAGGAAACCGCTTCTTTCCAGGCATGTCATCAGGCATTCTCGATGACAATGCCTTCAACAATATTGCCGACCTCCTCGCAGATGTCGCAGACATTCTCCAGCAGTTCATACAGGGCCTTCAGCTTGATCAATGTCCGGACATCCTGCTCATTGCGGAAAAGGTTGGACATCGCCTCATAAGTGACATGGTCATTCTCCGTCTCAAGCTGGTCAACCTGACCGCAGAGCGCCAGGATTTTCGGGGCGTTCTTCATGTTGTTCAGCATCGAAATCCCCTCCTTGAGCTTCTCACAGCTGATCAGGCAGAGTTCCGCCAGACGGAAAGCCTCCGGGGTGATGACCTCGATGTTGTACAGGGAAACCGCCTGGGCAGAATCCTCGATCAGGTCGATGATGTCATCCATACGGGAAATCAGCCGATGGATGTCATCGCGGTCCAATGGGGTGATGAACGTCTTACGGAGTGCCCTGGTTGTTTCGTGGGTGACATCATCCGCCTGTTTCTCAATCTCCTCGATGGTGTGCATCCGCTGTTCAAAATGGTCAGCAGAATCCCGCATCAGCTCGAGCAGCTCCGTCGCGGCATTGACGCACAGCTCCGCATGCATATTGAACAAGTCAAAGAACTTCGTTGCGCTGCTTGCCGACAATGATTTCCGCAATCCCCTTGTCCGGCGTGTCCGGATTGTAAACCTCATCGCGGTAAATGAACAAAATCAGGTCGGCGTCCTGTTCAATCGCCCCGGATTCCCGCAGGTCCGACATGACGGGCCGCTTGTTGGGACGCTGTTCAACAGAGCGGTTCAGCTGCGACAGCGCAATCACCGGGCAGTTCAGCTCTTTCGCCAGCGCCTTCAACCCCCGGGAAATCTCAGAAATCTCCGTCGCCCTGTTCTCGCCTGCACTGCTCGGCGACATCAGCTGGAGGTAATCAATGATGATCAATCCCAACTGGCCGCATTGCTTCGCCAGCCGCCTTGCCCGCGCCCTGAGCTCGATGCTGTTCAATGCCGGTGTCTCATCGACATACAGCGGGGCGTCATTCATCTTGCCCATCGCGAATGTCAGCTTGTCCCAGTCATTGTCCTGCAGGCGGCCGGTACGGAGACGGTGCTGGTCCAGCCGTCCGACAGAC
>CALGGD010000046.1 GCA_937916185.1 uncultured Oxalobacter sp.
TCTCCAGTTGTTCAGTTACAGGACAATCCAGAAAGCGGGAGCCAGAATTGAAAAGGGAGGATTTCCTCCTCCCTTATTCCCTGTCTAAGCAGGGGCTTTAACCGCCGTCTTCGGCGAAAACCATGATGGTTTTGTCCAATCTCATATTGAGATTCATTGATGTCCCTTAAAGACAAAGTCATCTTATCAAGATTACTTTTGAAATGTCAATCGGGCAAGCTCATCAAGAGAAGGGCCATCAGCTTTTTAAGTCCTTCCCTATAGTGTCCCGCAATGCCGGTGGTACATGCTGCATTGCTTCCCGGTTCTGTTTGACAGCGGCAAGGCAGAGCGTTTCAGTCTTCAAGGCTCCAGGGACGTATGCCAGCATCCTGCCATCCTGCTGGACGGCTGCCAGGCATAGTTCTTCTGTCCTCAACGGTTCAGGGATGTATTTCAGCATTTCACCTTTTTCCCGGACTGCTGCTAAGAAGCGTTCAGGAGCAAGCATCGTCCTTTTCAGCTCACGAAGCCAGGTTGGCTGCATTGCGGCTTCCTTTTCTGCTTTGAGGCGCTCTGCTACCTTTTGCCGTCTGTGCCGGTGCGGAGGGATTGTTCCCATTTTATTTGTATGGTCTGTTTTCTCTGGCATGTTCAGGGGAAGAAGTTGATTTCAGTACCTTCTTATTGTTATACATAAAACATCAGTTAGAAACATAGTAAATCTACACTTTTATATGCGCTTTTGAAAAGGTTGAACTGGCAAGAAATCTTATTGCGTTTTTTGGCTCATACAGAATCATTCCAAAAAAGCATTTTTTACAACAATATCAAAAATAAACTTTTTTAGGATGTATTGGTGCTGGCATTGCCTTTTTTGACGTTTTTCAAAATCAAATAGTCCTGACACGACACAATATGTCATATCTCTCCAGATAATTGACCCAGAAACTTGTTGTTCAGCAATCTGGAGAGAATATGACACCCGAAGTAACCCACAAAGTAGCAAAAGCTACGAATGAAGTTGAATTCCTTGCTCCTCCCCATTCCATTGAAGCAGAACAATCAGTATTGGGAGGGCTGTTGCTTGATAACGCTGCATGGGACCGTCTTGGCGGTATCTTGAAAGAGGTTGATTTCTACCGTTTCGAGTACCGTTTGATTTTCCATCATATTGTGCGGTTGGTTGCTGCTTCAAAGCCGGCAGATGTGATTACCGTCTTTGAATCATTGCAGGCATCCGGTAAGGCTGATGAGTCTGGTGGTGCGGAATACCTGAATGCACTGGTACGGAATACACCGTCAGCTGCCAATATCCGGCATTATGCGCAGATTATCCGTGACCGGAGTATCCTGCGACAGCTGATTACCGTATGCAATGAGACTATTGCTGATGCTATCCAAACACGTGGAAAGGATCGAAGATTCTTCAGAAATCAGACATATCTGCCATTATCAAGACTGATGAGTCATCCTGTGTCGCACCAGAAACGGGCTTGAATAAATATTGCCTTTACTGCCGGTCGAGGACAGCAATGCGTTTTCCTGTCACGAAGGAATGAAGGAAAAGCTATGGGGAAGAAAACGGGTACTCAACGGGCGGATGATTCCAGTCAGTCTGTCTTATCTGCCAGTTTCCGCAATGTTTCAGCAATCGAGTCAAAGCGTTCAGCTGGAGACATTGTCAGCCAACCGATGATATTCTGGTACATGACCATTGGCTCAGCAACAAGTGTCACACCATTGATTCGGAGAAAGACATCACAGGAAGCCCATGCTGTCCTTTTGTTACCATCAACGAAAGGATGGTTGATTAGGATACTTTCAAACAATGCAGCGGCTTCTTCAAAGATGTCTTCGTAGTAACCGCATTGGGGACGGAAGAGGGCGGCTTCCACAGCTCCAAGATCCCGGATACCTTCTGAACCGCCAAATGTCTCGACCAGTTCAGCGTGGATGCCCAGAATATCCGGCAAAGTCAGGTAATCCCGGTTCATTTTGCCAGTTCCTTATAGAGGGCATCATGCTGACGGATACTGGCACGCAGGGCTTTCATGACATGGGGACGGGGACGCTGCTGTTGACGGTATTGGAAGTATTCCTGCAACGCTTCATCCAGAACTGCCTGGATTTGCCGGCCTTCCTTTTTTGCAGTTTCTTTCAGTTGCCTCAGGACATCAGGGGACAGTTGGGTCGCAAATTTGACCTTTCCTGTATCATGTGAGGTAGTGGTAGGCATCTTTACTCCTATCTTTCATGAAATATCTTGATATTTCAAGATACCATCAAAATTCCATTGATTCAATGACGACCGTCTGACGCTTTACTGCTTCGAGACAAACCCGGAATGTTTTTGCCATATCTGGCACATCATCCAAAGCATCCCCATACCGGTCATCATCATTCCGGACAGTAGCAAGGCAGAGTTCCTCTGTGACAAGCGGTTCGGGGACATCATTCAATGCCAAGCCGTATCCCTTGATTGCGATATGACATATTTCTGGTGTTTTCAACTGTTCGGGGACATATGCCAATGCGCTACCGTTTCTTTTCACAGCGGCGAGGCACAGTTCTGCTGTCTTCAATGACTCCGGTGTATCCCACAGTCCTGCGCATCCATCTGTCTGGACAGCAGCAAGGCAAAATTCTGGGGTTCTTGAGGCTTCAGGGATGAATCTCAAGGTGCCTTCTTCATTGCGGACAGCATAAAAGCAGAGGTCAGGCATCTTGAGGCAGTCTGGTACGAACTTCAAAGCCCCATGGATGTCTCTGCACCGCAATGGAACAGAAATCAGCTGTTTTTGCCGGTTTTGAGGGAAAAATTGAAGAAAGTGCGTCTGGATACCGCAATTTCAGCGGTTGTTCAGA
>CALGGD010000047.1 GCA_937916185.1 uncultured Oxalobacter sp.
ATCAGCCTCAGCCCCTGCCGCATCTTCCCAGGACAGCAGTCAACGCCCTAAACCTTTGGCTCCACCCTCTGTTGATGAACTGACAGCCATCCGTGAGGTCAGGCTCAAGGATGCCCGTCTGATGGGCAACAATGCCTATGATGTGCAGGTTGAGGTGGTTGTTGAGAACCGTTACAACGTCGCCATCCAGAATGTGGAACTGCTGTTCAGCTTTTATGACAAATACGGCAGGAAAACCCAGAAAGCATGGCGCGGGGATACCTGCGGCACCTATTTCCATGATGGCAAGCAGACCTATGCCTACAACGAGCATGGGGACAAGGTGATGCTGGCATCCGGCAGGAACGACAGTTTTGATGCGTTTGTCTGCCGCAGCAGTGGCAGACATATCCAGCCTGAGCGGGCAGAGACTTTCATTTTCCAAGACACCTGGCATGCGGATGCCACCCCGATGGATGCGCTGAAAGATATCAAGGTAACAGTCAACCGGGTGAAACTGGTGGACGGTTATGAGTTCTCGCGGTGAACCGCCTTTTTCCGAAGGGAATTAAAAAACCTCTTTATAGATAGAAGAAAAAACGCAGGTCGATGCTTTTCAGCTTTGCCTGGGTTGTATCCCGTTACCGCTTTCTTTAAGATAACTCAGTCCGTGCCCACTCAGCAGACATCCTATCGGCACCAGATTTTTCAGTGGAGGAAGAACCTTTGCCTTGATCAGGGAAGCGAGCAACATCACTGCTGATTTTGTGTACCTGGAAAGTATCAGTTCTTTCTTTTTCATAAAAGTACCATTTATTCCTCTAATGATATTTTTATAAAACATTACAAGCAAAAAGAAAACAGATTGCCCGAAGACATCCGACTCTTCATCATTAGCAGGGAACAACGACATTCATTAGACTGGTTTCGGATCTGATGAACACCTTCCTTCCTGCCACGATGGAATTCAGACCAAATGTAAATGATTGAACTTGTTTTTGAATACAGTTGCTGGATGTAAATAATTTGTTTACAATTTTGCAATCATGATAAAAAGTTTCTTCGACAAAGACATTGAGACTTTCTTCAGGACGGACAGGTTGCCAAGACGCTTTCCGGGAGAATTGAAGAAACAGTTGACCATGAGACTCAGGCAGCTGAACCTGGTTCAGGAAATAGAAGAACTGAAGACCCCTCCCTCAAACAGACTGGAAAAACTGGTCAAAGACAGGAAAGGACAGTGGAGCATCCGTATCAACAAGCAATGGCGCATCTGTTTCCGCTTTGAGGACGGCAACGCCTATGATGTCGAGATAGTCGATTACCATTGAAAGGAAAAGACAATGAATGACGGTATGATGGCAATCCACCCAGGTGAATTCCTGGCAGAAATCCTTGAAGACCTGAACATGTCACAGGCAGAGTTTGCCCGCAAGATTGGTGTTCCCCGTATGCGGATATCCTACATCATCAATGGTCAACGTCCAGTCACCGCAGAAATGGCATGCCTGTTCGGCAAAGTTTTCAATCAGTCTCCCGGTTACTGGACCGGCCTTCAGTCAGACTATGATGTCAAGATTGCCCGTGAAAATCTGAAAGACAGGCTGGAGACCATCCATCCAATCCAGTTTGCAACTGCATAAATGCAAAAAGCCGTCATCTAACATGACGGCTTTTCACTGGATTCTGGCGAGAGGGGGACTCTAATCGGCTTGTAACCATATGTAATTATTGGTCTTTTTATTCACCATCACCAAAGAGTATACAAATAGGTATGCAACCTTTCAAGATTGCCACTTCCTTCTGTTTTTTTACCAAACAAGAAAGGAACAGACATGATGAATACCAACACTTTACCCAATCATGGCATTGTTGCCGTTGATGATGAAACTTTCACCCAGATTGAGCCTTGGAAACCGAGAAAGACACGGTTTATCAAGCGTTCCATTGAAGAATACACCGAGATTGATAAGCATGAACCTGATGAAGTTCTCTATCTTGGGTCAACTGAGATACACGTCTATGACTATGGCTTCGCACACCGTGTTTATATCATTGATGTAATGGCGGGTCAGTTCCTGACGGGTCTTTATCATGGCAGTTATCGGTTTGATGAACAGAACAAACAGATGATGTCTATCATGTCAGGTTTTGCTTGCCGTCCCTGAAACAGAAAAGCCACTGATTTTTGGTCAGTGGCTTTAATCAATTGGACATCCATAAACAATAAAGTCCATATCTGCTTCTTCATACATACGTCTTGCGGCACTTTCAAGGCTTTTGCTGAAACAGACTGCTTTCTTCCCATCCATAACCAGATAACCTTCAATGCCGGTTGTAGCACCTCTGGCATGAACCAGACTGAAGGTTGTATATAGCCCTGTCGCTTCTGCAAGAATCTCCAGGAAAACCCATTTTGACTCTTGCTTGACTTGTTCTTCCCAAGGTTCTGTCATCTGGATGGAAAATTCAGGGGTCAAAAACTAAAAATACGCCGCAGACAATGAAACGCACCCCCTGCCACTTCTGCTGCTTTTCTAAGACAGGTAGGGTGCTGGGATGCTGTAAACCCAGTGCCTGCCTGTCTGTGTGTCCCTGTCAGGTTTCTGTCAAACTATGCTTATTTTTACAAAAATATGCTTACTCTGACAAACTTATGATGGCTGTCCTGCTGTCTGTGCCTTGCCTTTCTTAGACTGACTAACATCATTGATGTAGTTGTAGATGGTTCCCCTTGAGATGCCCATGTCTCTGGCTATTCTGGCTTTTGGAATACCCTTGCTGATGAGGTCTTCAATCTGTTTGACCTGTTCATGGAAACCTGTTCGTTCAATTGGGTCGTCTTATTGGCTTGCCGCCTGGCATCTT
>CALGGD010000048.1 GCA_937916185.1 uncultured Oxalobacter sp.
AAAAATATCCCAAAAGAACCCTCCGACAGTGTCAGAAGATTCTTTTCCTTCAGTTCGTCAATCACCCGGTCCATCTTGTCGTTGTAGAAGCTTTCACCCGCATAACTGTCAAACCGAACCCCGAGAAGATCATAGACCTTGGCCGTATCCCTGAGTGTCAGGTCTTTAAACCAGTTGAAGATGCCAAGGGCTTCCTCATCACCGTCTTCTATCTTCTTAAACCACATCCTGCCTTCATCTTCGAGCTGCGGATCTTTTTCCGCCTCCTCGTGGAATTTCACATACAACCGGGTCAATGCATCGACACCGCCCTGTTCAACTTCCTCCTTGGAACCCCATTTCTGATAAGCGCAGATCATTTTGCCAAATTGCGTGCCCCAGTCACCGAGATGGTTAATGCCCACTGTCTCATAGCCCAGGAAATCATAAATCCGCTTGAGACTATTGCCAATCATAGTTGTGGACAGGTGACCGATGTGAAAACGCTTGGCAATATTAATGGAGGAATAATCAATGCAGATGGTTTTGCCCTTGCCCTCCTGGCCACTGCCATACTCAAGACCTTCCGCCATGACCTGTTCCAGAATTTCCCTTGCGAAATTCTCGCGCTGAAGGAAGAAATTCATATACCCATTGACAGCCTGAACCCTGGCTGTTTCCGAATGTTCCCATCCGTCGCACAGTGCCTGGGCAATCTTAGGCGGTGCCATGCGCAGAGGTTTTGCCAGGCGGAAACAGGGAAAAGCATAGTCACCCAGCGCAGGGTCCGGCGGAACCGCCAGAAGGGCTCTGATTTCCTGCTGATCCGGCAGATTTTCTGCTTCCGGATAAACCTTCTGAATGGTCATTGCTGCCATCTTTGCAATTCTCGACATCATATCCATCTCTGAATCACTCCTTCATTCCACAAAAATGTCTCTTGCGTACTCGTCCAGGTATTCTTCCAGGCAAAGGTTTTCCGCCTGCATGACCTTGCTGTGTTCCAAACCCACATAGCGAAAATGCCATGGTTCCGCGAGAAATCCCGTAATACTCTCCTTATCCTTCTGATACCGAAGAATAAAACCATAATCCCAGCAGTTCTTCTCCAGCCACCGGGCCTGTTGTGTGCCGCCAAAACTGACACCGGGAACGGTAATGTCAAAACATGTCCCCAGGTGATGTTCACTGCTGCCAGGATCTGCCACGGTCTTTCTTGTTGCGGAAATTGCCTTGGTTCTGGACAGATTGTTGTCCTTCATATAAGCCTGAACCTGT
>CALGGD010000049.1 GCA_937916185.1 uncultured Oxalobacter sp.
TCCAATTTTTTTAATCCTTTTAAATTTAAGTTTTACAGCATCCATTGCTGAAAGACTGTCTGCGTATCACTGTCAGCACGCCTGATGAGAACAACCAGTTCCTGGAAGCTTTCAAGGCTTGTCTGGCAACTAGCTGAATGGATGGAAGCTTATGACCCGAACCGCTGAAATTGTCCGGAACACGAATGAAACCAAGATCCGGATTGCCATCAATCTGGATGGCACAGGCAAGAGCAGCCTGACGACAGGTATTCCGTTCTTGGATCACATGCTTGACCAGATCGCCCGTCATGGGCTGGTTGACCTTTTGGTTCAGGCAGAAGGGGACCTGGAGATCGATGATCATCACACAGTCGAGGATATCGGCATTTCCCTGGGGCAGGCGATTGCCAAAGCGGTCGGCGACAAGAAAGGCATCCGCCGCTATGGACATGCTTATGTGCCTTTGGATGAAGCGCTTTCCCGAGTGGTCATTGATTTTTCCGGTCGCCCATATCTTGAATTCCATGCTGATTTCGCACGCCAGATGACCGGCCAGTTCGATCTGGACCTTGTCCGGGAGTTTTTCCAGGGGCTGGTCAATCATGCCGCTGTTTCCCTGCATATCGACAATCTACGCGGCGACAACGCCCATCATCAGTGTGAAACCATTTTCAAGGCATTTGGGCGGGCGTTGCGTATGGCAGCGGAGCCAGACCCACGTGCGGCCGGTGTTGTCCCATCGACGAAAGGGATTCTGTATCCTGTACAGCGCGTCAGTTTGAAAGGTTGGTTTTATGCAGAAAATCATTGTGGTCGATTATGGCATGGGAAACCTCCGTTCGGTGGCGCAGGCACTGCGGGCAGTGGCTCCTGAGGATGATGTCCGTGTTTCAGGAACGGCGGCAGATATTGATGATGCTGACCGTATTGTCCTGCCAGGGCAGGGGGCGATTCCTGACTGTATGGATTCCTTGGATAAATCCGGCTTGAGGCAGGCATTGATGCGTGCGGCAGGGAGCAAACCGGTTTTTGGTGTCTGCGTCGGTGAACAGATGCTTTTTGACTGGAGTGAAGAGGGGAATACCCCTGGGCTTGGGTTGATTCCCGGCAAGGTTGTCCCTTTCAGGTTGG
>CALGGD010000050.1 GCA_937916185.1 uncultured Oxalobacter sp.
ATAGGGCGTTGTCAAAGCATTGCTCCACCTCCCGACGGGTCACGCCATGTTTTTTCAGTAGTTTTTCCTCTATCTTCTGATGGATGACTATCTGAGGTATGGTGTAGTAACTCATTTGTTGTTCTTTCTGTATATACAGATGTATATATGATAATTGTCTTGCCCGGAACGGTCAAGCTCCGGGCTGTCCTGTCATTCAACGATTTCGTAACCTGTCATCGGGAAGTTGCCGTCTTTGTCTTCTTCCCCATAGATTTCTTTGAGGGTCAGTTCTTCTTCGACGTATCCTTTGCCGTCGTACCGCCAGATGTCGATTGTGCCGTCTTCTTTGTATTGGATGCCGTCGAATTCCCTGCCTTGCCACCAGATGCGCTGGCTGATGCGCTGTTTTGCGGGACCTGTCCAGATGGTTTTGGTGATGAGGGTTTCTGGTGTGTACATGATTTTTCCTTTCATTCCAGGCTGTCTGCCTGCCAGTTGATGTAGAGGGTTGCCATGAGGTCATTGACGTTTTCCCATTTTTTCCAGCCGTTCCTGAAACGGTAGACGGCAAGTTCAAGGAGCAGGGCGGCCCGTTCCGGGTTCATCTGCCCTATGTTTTTTGCAAGGCTGCGGAAGTCTTGTTTCCGCATGTTCCTGATGTTCAGGGCTATTTTTTCGATTGGGTCTCTCATGCCGTGTCCTTTCCCTGTCAGTTTCTCCATGTGCCTGTGTCGATGTCGTACCATTCTTGTTTTTCGACGGCATAGCCGCTTTCCAATGGTTTCAGCTGCATCCTTTCGCTTGGCATGTTGTGCCAGCCTGTCCGCTGCATGTAGATGCGTCCGCCTTTTTCAGGTCTGTCGCCTGTGTAGTCCCATGCGCTGCCGTCAAATTTGATGTAGTGGTCGAATCCGCAGTCTGTCTTGATGCAGCAGAATTCAATCTGTTCATCTGGGATGATGTGTTGATATGTCATGGTGTTCCTCCGGTTTTTTGTTAAAATCAATCGCGGTGTTTTTCTGCATCTTCTGCCCGGCTTTCACCGGGCAACCTGCCTTTAGCAGGACAGAATCAGGACTATCAGGAGATAGAGGGAAATTCCGGCTAGAATCGTCTCAACAATTCCCCTGATAGTTACCTGACCTGTTCTATCGTCCATATCGCATCACCTCCTTCCTTCCCTGGATTGCGCCCTGGGGGCGTTGGTTTCTGGTCTTTGGTTTTAAAAATTCATGCCCTTCTGCCCAGCGGCGAGCGTCCCCTTTCACCGGGCAGGCGTGCCGGAGGACACGCCTGCCAGAAGGGGAACCGGAAGTCGATGCGTCCCGGTCAAGGTTCCCGCACGTATAAATAGCGAGGCATGAGCGGCTTTATGCCGTGCCTTGACAGGGACGTGACGTACGGTAAGCTGACGCCAGAAGGTTCATGATGTTTTGTGGGTTCTGCCGCCTTTGGCGGTGTTTTCAGGATCTGTGCAGCGGTTTCCCGCTGGACTGTTCCTGACTGGCTTGGGGTTTTCCCGTGGAAACGGTGCCAAGTGCGGTTCTCTGACACGCAGGCACGGTTTGGAAGGGAAGGGCAGACGTTGCCAAATGCCTTCCAGGGACATGCAGGCATGGTCTGGCCGGTTTCTGGTTTTTTGGCCAAATATTGCCTGGCGGATGCCGTCGGCATTTTTTGGCTTTTCTTTGGGGTGTCTTAGCTATTCCTGTTTGATGCCAGACGTCCAGCACGTTGTGGGACACATGGTGCTGTCAGGCATCTGGACAGCTGCAGTCTGCCGCCTGCCTGGCTGTCTGCGGGTGCCGGTAGGTATGGCGTGGCACCCTGGTACGCATCATCGGGCATCAGGCAGTGACGGTGACAGTCCCAGTGACAGCCCGCATGGAATGGGGCGGTGCACGGGAGACGGTACACGGGACACGCGCACTGATGGCGGGTGGTGTGTGCGCTTTTGCCCTGCCGCCTTTTCCCCGTTCTGCTCTTCCGGTACGGATGTGCAGGGGATTGGCTGGACGTGGACAGGTTGCCGCTGGACTGGATGGCGCCTTCAGGGCGTTTGTCGGAATGACGCAGGAATGAGGACATTGCCCTGTGTGGCGTAATGCAGGGAGGCCAGGCATGCTGTGAACGCCTGGCGGGGCACTGTTGACGTGGCGCGGTTTTGGTTGTGCCAGAAACGTGCCACGGTGTATGATGAGCTGTGACAATATTGTGACAAACTGTGATTATATGGGTTGCAGGTGTCGCTGTAAGCGGTTGTTTTACAACGTTAAAAAAACGTCCGTTTGTAATAAAAAGTAATAATTTGGTGGAACTATTGAAAAGACGTAATCTTTTCCGTACAGTTATTGAATTGGAATCCGTGTAATTTTTTCTCAAAGGAACAAGGAAAAATGGCAATCATCGATCTGGTTAAATGGAATGGCAATCCAAACCTGATGGCTTGGAAGTTCCCTTCTGAAGAACTGTCCACATGGACACAGCTCATCGTCAACGAAACCCAGGAAGCCTATCTGGTCAAAGGAGGGGTCTATGAAGGGCCGTTCCTGGCAGGGCGGCATACGCTGAGCACCAAGAACATCCCACTGCTGACGACCCTGATCGGGTTGCCGTTCGGTGGGCAGTCCCCATTTTCGGCGGAAGTCTGGTATGTGAACAAACAGACCAATATGGACATCCGTTGGGGAACCCCTGATCCGATCCAGCTTCAGGATCCTCAGTACAAGATTCTGGTGCCTGTCCGTGCATTCGGGCAGTATGGTATCCGGATTTCTGATGCCAAGAAGTTTCTGATGAAACTGGTTGGTACCCTGCCAGCATTTGATACGGAAACCATCGCCAATTATTTCAAGGGCATCTTCATGACCCGCATCAAGACGGAAATCGCCAATGCGATTGTCAAACAGGGTGAATCCATTCTGACCGTCTCAACGCGGCTGGAAGACCTTTCCGGCATGCTGAAGACTTCCCTGTTGCCGAATATGGATGAATACGGTGTTGCATTGTCCAACTTCAACATCATCTCCATCAATGTCCCTGAGGACAATCCGGGATACAAGAAACTGCAGGAAGCACTTGCCAAGAAGACAGAAATGGACATCATCGGCTTCAATTACCAGCAGGAACGTTCGTTCGACGTCATGCAGACCGCAGCCGGAAACGAAGGCAGTGCAGGTGGCATGATGGGCGCCGGCATGGGCATGGGCATGGGTATGGGTATGGGCATACCGATGGGCAACATGATGGGCAACATGGCTGGTCAGATGAACACAGGCAACCAGCAGCAGATGGGACAGCAGATGCCACAGCAGCAAATGCCGCCGCAACAGCAGATGCCTCAGCAGCAGGCGGCTCCCCAGCAGGCTGCGCCAGCCGCTGCCAGCTATCAGGACAAGATCCAGATGCTCAAGGAACTGGCTGAACTGAAAGCGCAGGGCATCCTGACAGAAGAAGAGTTTGCCGCCCAGAAAAAACAGATTTTAGGTTGATAGCAGCAGTTTCGGTCTTTGGCGTGCAGCCCAAAAAGGCACGCCAAAGGGTTTTTCAGTAGTCAAGAACACAATTTTTGAGGAACAAAAAATGCGTAACCGTATCCCTATGTTTGTTGCCGCAGGCGTTGCTTTTGCGGCATCTGTCCTGATTCCGTGGCTGGTCATTCCAACTGATGTCTGGAATACAGCCATCTATGCCAGTGTCGTGCTGCTGGCGGTATCGACTTCGTTGATTTTCTTGACACCGGTCCTGTTCGGCGGCCGGGGCAATGCCGGTGGCATTGCCGCCATTGGCCCTTCGTTCATGCTGATTGTCCTGATGAGTGCCTGGTCTTTGGGCATCCTGATTGCCGGCGTCACGGTCCTGCCTGTCCAATGGGTCTGGGCAGGTAATATTGTGACGGTCGCCATCGGTATCTGGGGATTGCTGGCCATCAATGCGGCGGTTGCACGTGCCAACAGTGATGCGAAGCAGAATCCAGACAGCCGGATTGAATGGCGTAGTATGTGCCTGCTTCTCCAGCAGCGTTCCACCGATGATGGGCTTAAGCTGAACCTGAACCGGTTGGCAGAGAAAATCCGCTTCAGTGCTTCCAGCATCGATAATGTCGCCAAGACAGAAGAAACAGAGATTGAAACCATCATTTACAATACATTGCCGAATGAAATCGGCAAACCTGCTGGAACGTCGCTGACGGATTCCCTGATCAGCAAGCTTGAGGAACTGCTGTTGATCAGGAACCAGAAGCTCCAGATTGCACGTTCAAAATTCTGATGGTCATGCCGGGCATTGTCCCGGCATATCATTGCAATAAGAAGGAATAAAAGCTTATGGACCAGTCCCAGAAACCGCAATATACCTGCACGGCATGTGGAGCAAAACTTGAGTATGCTCCGGGCGCACAGGCCTTGCAGTGTCCATATTGTGGTGCCAAGGTTGATATCGCAACCGGCAGGGAAACGCCCCATTCCAATGATTCCCGGTATGTCGTTCCGATGACGATTGACCGGCAGCAGTTGCAGAATGCGGCATACAAGTACATGTTCTCCCAAGAGGATGCGCCTGATGACATCCTGGACTATGCGACATTCACCAAGACCACGCTCCGGTATGTCCCCTGCTATGTCTTTGACGGGCATTACCAGGCTGTCTGGACGGCGTCTTTCGGTTATGACCGGACAGAGCGCTATATGGTCAATGGGAAGATGCAGAGGCGTACCGTGACTGACTGGCGGCCAGCCAATGGTCAGGATTTCGGGGACTTCAGGGTTATGTCTTATGCCGGGGAACCGCTTCCTGGACAGGTTGTCGCAATGGTCGAAAGCTCTTCTGGACTTGAGAACATGAAGAACTATGATCCGGCGTATCTCATCAACTCGGAGGTCAGCGAGTTTGCGGCAACTGCAGAAGAAATCTATCAGCAGGATGGTGAGAACAAGGTCAATGCGGTCATTGAGCAGAACATCTATAAACATGCGCAAGGTGACCGGCAGCGTGACTGGCGGTGGAAGAGTGAGGTTCAGAAGGAGTCCGTTCCTGTCCTTGTCCCTGTCGGTCAAATGACATTTGAATACAAGGGCAATGAATATACTGTCTGGTGTGACGGGACTGATGATGGTGTGTTTTCGGGCGATGCATTGCCTGTCGATACAGAACGCAGCAAGAAGATCCATATGGGGCATATCCCATGGGTCGGCACAGTCATCGGTGCCATTGCCGGGTATTTCCTTTTCAAGGAAACCTATACCTGGTGGGCATTTGTGATTCCGATTGTGGTCATGTTCCTGTTCTGGATCCTGCGCCGTGCCAGCATCAAGAGCTATTCCCGCAAGCTGAAACAGCGCAGCCTGACCAATTACGAAGGTGGGCGTGCGTATCCGCGGCAGAGCGTTTTGCGCGCCCTGGCCGACACGCTGGGCGTCACGGTGGACTTTTAAGACGCCCGCAAAAAGCCCACCCCCTACCCCTCCCCAAGGGAGGGGAGTTAAGATAGATAATTTTCCCGTAATTGTTACCCTACAACAGGAAATGAACGACATAAGATAAATAAGACGATATAAGATAAATAAGACGACAAAGATGAATAAGATGATTAAGACAATAAAAAAAGCTTGCGCCACCATCCTCGCGCCTTTATCTATATCAACATCCCTCCCTTTGGGA
>CALGGD010000051.1 GCA_937916185.1 uncultured Oxalobacter sp.
AGCACACCAACGAAATCCTGAAGGAAGTTCTGGGTTACGACGATGCAGGCATTGCTGCCCTGAAGGCAGGCGGTGCATTTGACGTTCCACCCAAGAAGAAAAAATAATTCTTGGACGGTGAATGCCTGATAACCCGGGCAACCGGGTTATGCGAACAATGGGTGATGTCCACCATCACCCATTCATTCATTCTTTTTAAAGGACGAATATGAATATTCATGAATATCAGGGTAAGGAAATCCTGCGTAAGTATGGTGTCACCACACCACGTGGCATTCCTTGCTTCAGTGTTGACGAAGCTGTAGAAGCCGCCAAGAAACTGGGCGGCAATGTCTGGGTTGTCAAGGCCCAGATCCATGCCGGTGGCCGTGGTAAGGGCGGCGGCGTCAAGGTTGCAAAATCCTTGGATGAGGTCCGCGAACTGGCCGGCCAGATCCTGGGTATGACACTGGTGACCCACCAGACCGGCCCCCAGGGCAAACTGGTCCAGCGCCTGCTGATTGAAGAAGGCGCCGATATCCAGAAGGAATATTATGTCGGTATGGTTGTTGACCGTGGCACCCAGCGTGTTGCGCTGATGGCTTCTTCCGAAGGCGGTATGAACATTGAAGATGTCGCTGCCAAGACCCCGGAACTGATCCACAAGGTTTTCGTTGACCCGGCAACCGGCCTGACCGATGCGGAAGGGGAAGATATCGCCCGCAAGATCGGTATGCCTGAAGGCGCTGTCAAGGAAGCCTGCAAGTTCATGCAGGGCCTGTACAACGCTTTTGTTGAAACCGATGCCTCCCTGGCTGAAATCAATCCATTGATCCGTACCGGTGACAACCGTGTCATCGCACTGGATGCCAAGTTCAACTTCGACTCCAATGCACTGTACCGTCATCCGGAAATCATGGAACTGCGTGACCTGTCTGAAGAAGACCCGGATGAAATCAAGGCTTCTGAATTCGGTCTGACCTATATTTCCCTGGATGGCAATATCGCCTGCCTGGTCAATGGTGCCGGTCTGGCAATGGCAACGATGGATATCATCAAGCTGTATGGCGGTTCCCCGGCGAACTTCCTGGACGTCGGTGGTGGTGCAACCACTGAACGTGTCACCGAAGCGTTCAAGATCATGCTGGCGAACCCAGCTGTCAAGGCGATCCTGGTCAACATCTTCGGCGGTATCATGCGTTGCGATGTGATTGCGAACGGTGTTGTTGCCGCCGCAAAACAGGTTGAGCTGAAGGTACCGCTGATTGTCCGTCTGGAAGGTACCAATGTTGACCTGGGTAAGAAGATCCTGGCCGAATCCGGTCTGCCTATCATTTCCGCAAATGGTATGGCCGATGCAGCACAGAAAGCCGTTAACGCAGCAAAGGGTAACTAATTATGTCTATTCTGATCAATAAGAACAGCCGTGTCATCGTTCAGGGTTTGACCGGTAAGACCGGTGCATTCCATACCGAAATGTCCATGAACTATGCTTTCGGTAAAGAATGCTATGTCGGTGGTGTCAATCCGAAGAAAGCTGGCACGCAATTCCTGGGTCTGCCTGTTTTTGCGACTGCAAAGGAAGCGAAGGAACAGACCGGTGCGAATGTT
>CALGGD010000052.1 GCA_937916185.1 uncultured Oxalobacter sp.
TTTTCCTGTGTCTGGCAGCACAGCGACTGGAATTGTCGTGCTTTCGTACAGTGCTGCCAGACACAGGAAAACCGCCAGGATGGACAGCGCATACAGCAATGGCGCCTGGGATCCCGATTTCTGTTCTTCCAGGGAGGTGCCTGTCCATTCAAAGCCAAAACCTGTCGGCAGCTGCTTCATCAGGTTTGCCATTTCATTCATCGCATCACCCGAGCTGTAGCCGTCAGCCGGTGTGCCGACAATACGCATCGCAGGGTAGCCATTGTAACGGATCAGCTGGATAGGGCCTTTTTCCCATTTGGTGGTGCAGAAAGAAGACAGGGGAACCATGGTGCCTGAGGCGCTCTTGACGAACAGGCGGCCGAAATCCTCCTGATCCATACGTTTGTCCGCATCCAACTGGACAATCACCCGCTGTTGACGGCCGTTGCTGTCAAAGTCATTGACATAATTGGAGCCGAATGCAGTGGAAAGCGAGGCATTGATGTCCCCAAAGGAAACGCCCAATGCATTCGCTTTCTCACGATCGATTTCCAGTTTCAGCTGGGGCGCATTTTCCATCCCATCGAAACGGACAGTCTTGATGACAGGGCTTTCATTTGCCAGCTTCATCAACTGGTCACGGGCGGCAACCAGTTTTTCGTTGCCTTGGCTGGAACGGTCCTGCAGGCGGAAGTCAAAACCGGTTTCCGTTCCCAGCTCACGTATCGGCGGCGGGCTCAATGGGAAGACCAATGCGTCACGGATCTGGGAGAAGCGGGCAAAGGCACGGCCGACGATGGCAGATGCCGAGTCATCAGAACTGCGTTCATCAAAATCCTTCAGGGTCACAAATGCCAGGCCGCCGTTCTGTCCACTGCCTGAGAAGCTGATCCCATAGACCCCGACCGTGTTCAGGACACCGGGTTCATGCATGAACTGGTCTTCAACCTCTTTGAGCACTTCAATGGTCCGGCTTTGGGTTGCTCCGGCCGGCAGCTGGACATTCGCATAGAGGTAACCCTGGTCTTCGTTCGGCAGGAAGGAAGTCGGCAGTTTCCAGAACATGAATCCCATGCAGACCACAATCGCGCCGTAGATGACCACATAGCGCTTGATCCCGGACAGGATTTTGCCGACCTGGGAACTGTAGGCAGTGGTCATGATATTGAACTTGCGGTTGAACCAGCCAAAGAATCCTTTCTTCTCACCATGTGCCTTCGGATCGACAGGCTTCAGGATGGTGGCGCAGAGGGCAGGGGTCAGGGACAATGCAAGGAAAGCAGAGAACACCATGGATGCGACCATCGTGATAGAGAACTGGCGGTAGATGTTCCCGACAGAACCGCTGAAAAACGCCATCGGGATGAAAACCGCTGTCAGCAC
>CALGGD010000053.1 GCA_937916185.1 uncultured Oxalobacter sp.
GAAGGCGATGGTCAGGAAGCCCCTTTCAGCCATTTCCTGGGCGTACAGTCCAGAAGACTGTTCCTTGACGGCTCCGAAAGGACCGGAAACGGCTATGGCTGGCAGTCTGTCGGCAGCTCCTTTGGGAACATACATATCCGCAGCAAGGGTGATGCCGTAACGGTTGACGAAAGTCACCTTGCTATGGACCACTTTACTGCTCTTGGCAAAGGTCTTGTCCCATTCCTGGGTCAGGTCCAGTTTTTCGGTTTCCATCATTTTTACCCCTTTTGTCTGATCGGTTGCTGTTGTGGTGGATTGTGCTGCATAAGCGGTGCCGCCAAAGACAGTCATTGCACACAGCAATGATGCTGTGATGGCGGTCTTTTTCCATTGAAGCATCTTTATCTCCTTGAAATGCATGAGGAAGCTGTCTGCCAAGGCAGATTGACAAGACTTCCCTGCATTATAGGAAAGCATTGAAGAAATGATAAATACTTTGTTTTTATAACGTAATATGCCTCAAAGGCATGGCAATCCGGCTTCGTGGATCAGCAGCCAGCGTTTGGCATCAAGCCCCCCGGCATAACCTGTCAGGCTGCCATCTGCGCCGATGACACGGTGGCAGGGGATGATGATGGAAATGGGGTTCCGTCCAACCGCACCGCCGATTGCCTGTGCAGAAAAGGTATTGAGTCCCCGCTGTTCTGCAATCTGTTTGGCAATGGCACCATAAGTCACGGTTTTTCCGTAAGGGATCTGGCATAGCTGTTGCCAGACCTGCTTCTGGAAGGTGCTGCCCTGTGGTGCAAGTGGCAGCGTTGTCAAGTCAGGCCTTTCACCGGAGAAATACTGATCCAGCCAGGCTTTTGCCTTGTCCAATAGCGGATGATGGTCTTTTTCCTGCATCGGATGTTTCACAGGACCACCGGAATATTTCTGGTTTTCAATCCAGAGTCCTATCAGGTGCGAATCTGTTGCAGCTAATGTCAGCCTGCCTATTTCTGACGAATAAAGTGAATAAAAAACATTGTATTGATGAATCATCTTATCAAATTACGTTAAATATTTATCGCGTTGACTGATGCCGTTCCGCTCACTTTTTCTTTTTCGGTGCATAGTCTTTCATTTCCGGGATGGCACCGCTGGAAACCGCCCACAGGTACAGGCTGGCGACGCTGCCGTAAGGACTGAACCGTCTCCGGTATTTCTCAAACAGTCTGCGGTCAATCCGGCGGTGATGGTAAACCATCCTCAGTCCACGCTGGATGGCAAAATCCCCGAAGCTGAGGATGTCTGGCCGTTGGAGGCAGAACAGCAGGAGCATTTCCGCCGTCCAGACGCCAACGCCTTTGAGTGACGACAGGGTTTCTATCGCCTGCTCATCGGACATTGAGCCGATGGCGTTTAAGTCAAATTCTCCAGAAGCAACTTTATTTGAGAGATCAATGATATTTTCGGCTTTCTTAAAGGAAATTCCACACGATTGAAGCGGGTCTATGCCTGTTGCCAGCAGATGTCCTGCATCTATTTTTCCAACCAGTGTGGTTATCCGTCCCCAGACGGTTGCCAAAGCCTTGTTTGAAATCTGCTGTCCGACGATGCTGTGTACAACTGCCCGGAACAGGTCGGTATGCACGTTGCGTTCGATATGTCCGAGACGGTCAATGACAGCACCGAGTTTCTTGTCCTTTGCTTTCAGGTAGTCGGTCTCAAGGGTGCCGTAGCTGAAGATCATATCTTTTCCTGTGGTTTTGGAGGACGGTGGAACAGTATCGAGAACAGCAGTCCCAATGCCATCAGGACCGGATAGAACAGCCCCTTGATGATGTCAACCGGTCCCAGTCCGTAAGAGGCGGTCAGGCTGGAGGCAATCAGAATCTGGGCGCCATAGGGAATCATCCCCTGGACGACACAGGATGTTGTATCAAGCAGGCAGGCGGAACGCTGGGGGGATACAACATCCTGTGTCGTCCAGGGGATGATTCCCTAT
>CALGGD010000054.1 GCA_937916185.1 uncultured Oxalobacter sp.
AGCCGCATCAGCTCTGTTTTCTGCTCAAACAGGGTGAAAAGCCGCCGCAGGGAACGGATGTCATAAGTGAAGTCTTTCACATTCAGCAGGTTGTTCTCCCCAGCGATGACCACTTCTGATGTGTTGTTGGATAAGGTCTCATCGCCCGCCTCAATGGCCGTCTTCATCAGTTTGGACAGGTCAGAGTGGATTTCCCGGAGCTCACCCTGCAGTCTTGCACGGATTTCGTTGAAGCTCAGCCCTGTATAGTTGGCATTGATGTAGTTGGCAGCCTCTGTCAGTTGTGAAGCGGTGTAATCGACATCCGTCAGCAGCAGGCGGTTCTGGACATCACCGTTCGGTGTGACAATGACGAGCAGGATACGTTTTTCAGAAAGCCGCAGGAATTCAATCTGGGAGAAGGCAGATTCATGCTGGGGTGCCATGACAATCCCGGCGAACTGGGTCAGTGATGAAAGCATCTGTGCGGCGTCAGAGATGGTTTTCTGGGGCTGTCCAATCTGGGAATGCAGTTTGAGTCCTGATTCCAGCGGGGAGGGTTTGCCTGTCGGTGTCGCCGTCAGCAGGGTGTCTGCAAACATCCGGAACCCCCTGGGGGTTGGGATGCGGCCTGCTGATGTATGTGGACTGGCGACAAACCCCATTTCTTCAAGGTCTGCCATGATATTGCGGATTGTGGCAGGCGACAGGTCAAGGTTTGACAGTTTGGAAAGCGCCCGGGATCCAACGGGCTGGCCTTCGGCAATATACCGTTCAATCAAGGTTTTCAGCAGAGCCTGTGCACGGGGTTCGATTTTCATAGTTACAGGGGAGTTGCGTTTCACCGATAAGTTATTGTAAATCAATTTTCACAGGGCTTTTGCGAATCGGTGGACAGTCTCGGTTTTCCTTTGCACCGGCGCAGGATGCGGGGGAGGTCTTGCCGTTTGTGGTGGAGAAGGCAGGGAACCGGCGGATTGCGGGGTTATCTGTCGGGAATAGGTGTGAAAAGGAAGGTTTTTAGTGTAATCTGCAAATATTGACGGACTTTCCGGATTTGCCATGCCGACTACCAAGAAAATCTTTGCGCTTGTTGCAAGAATCTATGCGCCGAACATCATCCAGTCTTTGGACAAGGTTGCCAATTTCCTGAAAGATGCTGGGCAGGAAGTTGTTTATGAGGCGCAGACGGGTGCGAATGTGCCTTTCAAAGAAATCCGGACAATGAAACTCGAGGAGATCGGTGCAAAGGCGGCGGCGGCGATTGTATTGGGCGGTGATGGCACCATGTTGGGCATTGCCCGCCAGTTGGCACCGTACAGTGTGCCATTGATCGGTATCAACCATGGTCACCTGGGATTCATCACCGATATTCCGCTGAACCGGATGCTTCTGGTGCTCGACAAGATGATCAAAGGCAGATACGTTTCCGAACAGCGTTTCCTTGTGGAGGGAACCATCACCCGGGAAGGCGAGGTCATCAGCAAGGCGGTGGCATTCAATGAGGTGGTGATTTCCCGTGGGGCAGGTGCTGGGATGATTGACCTGCGTGTGCATGTGGACGGGCATTTCATGCACCAGCAGCATTCTGATGGCATGATCATCTCCACGCCAACCGGCTCAACCGCCTATTCCCTGTCTGCCGGTGGACCGATGCTTCATCCAAATCTGGGCGGGATTGTTCTGGTTTCCATTGCGCCGCATACTTTGTCAAGCCGTCCGATTGTCATTCCCGACACCAGCGAGATTGTGGTGGATGTCGTCAATGCCCGTCAGCCCAGCATCAGTTTTGATTCCCAGTCTTTCACCAATCTGCAGAGCGGTGACCAGGTCACTGTCCGCCGTGCGCCGCATGTGGTGACATTCCTGCATCCGGTTGGCTGGAGTTATTACGATACCCTGCGTAACAAACTGCACTGGAATGAAGTTTCCAGGAAACTCGATTGACCCTTTTTCCTGACAGTATGTCAGATCAAGGAATCAAGCCTTTTTGAAAGGTAACGGAAAATGCTGCAAGCCCTGACGGTCCAGGATTTTGTCATCGTGGATACCCTTTCCCTCGACTTTACGTCAGGGTTTTCTGTGATGACCGGCGAGACAGGTGCCGGTAAATCCATCCTGATTGATGCGCTCCAGCTGGCATTGGGTGGCAGAGGGGATGCATCAGTGGTTCGGGAAGGCGCCAGAAGGGCAGACATCACTGCAGAGTTTTCCCTGAATGAGCCTGCGGCGGCATGGCTGGCACTCAACGATATCGACAGTGAGGAAGGAACGGTACTGCTCCGCCGGACCATTGATACCGCTTCAGGACGTTCCCGCTGCTTTGTGAATGGTGTCACTGTCACAGCGATGCAGTTGCGTGCATTGGGTTCCCTGCTGGTGGATATCCACGGACAGCATGCCCATCAACTGCTGATGAAGGCAGGGGAGCAACGGATGCTGCTTGACCGTCATGCCGGGATTGAGCAGGAAGTGGCTGAACTGGGGGGGCGGTTCAGGGCATGGCATCAGCTGGAACAGAAAATCTCAGAAGCCAGGGAAAATACAGAACGGCTGCAGGAAGAACGTGAACGCTTGGAATGGCAGGTCAGGGAACTTGAGAAAGTTCAGCCACAGGCAGGGGAATGGGAACAGGTCAATCAGGATTATGACCGTCTTTCCCATGCGGCAAGCCTGCTGGAGGGCGTTGGCGGAACCGTTGATGAGCTTTCCGAAACAGACTGTCCCATTGTGTCCCGGTTGGGCAGTATGGTCCAGACCATGACAGGACTGGCTGGTATTGACAAGGGGCTTGAGCCCGTTGTGGAACTGATGGAAACCGCAAGGATCCAACTTCAGGAAGCGGTCTATACTTTGCGGGATTACCTTGCCCATACTGAATTGGATCCTGCCCAGCTCCAGGCTGTTGGACAGCGTATGGAAACCCTGCATGCCATTGCCCGCCAGTTCCGGATTCCGCCTGAATCCCTGCCGGAAGAACTGGAAAAGCGCCGGTCACGGTTGGCGCAGTTTGAGCAGGACAACAATCTGGAGGCATTGGAAAAACAGGCATCGCAGGCAGAAGAAAGTTACAGGACATTGGCGGAACAGGTTTCCAGGAAACGCCATCAGGCAGGTAAGGCGCTTGGTGGGGCGGTGACAGCAATCATGCAGGAACTGCATATGGCCGGTGGACGTTTTGAGGTGGGAATCCGTGAGGGGGAACCGAATGCCTATGGTACGGATGGTATCGAGTTCCTGGTGTCAGGGCATGCCGGTGCAACCCTGCGCCCATTG
>CALGGD010000055.1 GCA_937916185.1 uncultured Oxalobacter sp.
TTGACCGTACATTGCACATGGATGTCTCCTCAACGGACATCCGCAATGCCCTGCGGAACAGACAGAATCCCGGTCTATTGATTCCGCCAGCTGTACTTGGCTATATCAATGACCATCAACTTTATAGGAATTGAATCATGAAAGACATCAACGTTTTACTGGCTCTGGTTGTTGATGCCCTCGAAGATGTGAAGGCCACGGATATTGTGGTATTTGACACAGCGCGGCTGACCAGCCTCTTCGAACGCATCATCATCGCCAGCGGCAGCTCCAACCGTCAGACCAAGGCGCTTGCCGCTTCTGTACGGGATAAAATCCGCGAAGCGGGTGGCAGCATCGTCAGCATTGAAGGTGAAGACACCGGCGAATGGGTTTTGGTTGACCTGGGCGGCATCATTGTCCATATCATGCAGCCTGCCATCAGGAACTATTACCGCCTGGAAGAAATCTGGGGGGGCGAGGAAATCGACCTGGCAACCATCAAGGCGGCTGCACAGAAACAGTGACTGGAAGGCCGCCATGCAGATTACGGTGATTGCCGTCGGCCATAAGATGCCAGGCTGGATTGAAGACGGCTTCAGGGAATACGCAAAACGGATGCCTGCTGAATGGCATTTCGCCATCAAGGAACTCAAGCCCGTCGAGCGGAATGGAAACCGTTCAGCTGAGTCCGTGATGGAAGCTGAAGCCGCCCGTATCCGTGCCGCCATCCCGAAAAATGCAAGGCTCATTGCATTGGACGAACACGGTAAAGACCTGACAACCATGGCACTGGCTGACAGCATCAGACGCTGGCAGCAGGACGGCAGGGACATCGCCATCATCATCGGTGGCGCTGATGGCCTGGATCCCTTGCTGAAAAAACAGTCTGAACAGCTTATCCGCCTGTCTTCCCTGACCCTGCCACATGGGATGGTGCGTGTCCTGCTGGCGGAGCAGCTGTACCGCGCCCATACCATCCTGCAGAACCATCCTTATCACCGGAGCTGACACATGGAAAAACAGCTTCTGCCTGACTGCATCTGGCTTGCTTCCAAAAGTCCACGGCGTCAAGAACTGCTGACACAGCTCGGTGTGGCCTTTGATGTCCTGCAGCCGCCGGAACAGGATGCCGGGAACCGCGATATGGTGAATGAATCCATCCATACCGGCGAATCTGCTTATGATTATGTCAACCGGCTTTCTCAGGAAAAGGCTGCCTACGCCTGGCAGTATCTGATCAGGTTAGGACAGCAGAAACGGCCCGTCCTGTCGGCGGACACCACCGTTGCCATAGATGGCAGGATACTGGGCAAACCGGCTGACCGGGATGAAGCACGTAGCATGATGAAAGCACTTGCCAACCGCACGCATCAGGTCCTGACAGGCGTTGCCATCAAATGGCAGGAACAGATGCTGTCTGCCGTACAGGTTTCCGATGTGACTTTTGCGCCGTTGGACGATGCCCGGATTGAAGCATACATCGCCACAGACGAACCTTATGACAAAGCGGGCGGATATGGCATACAGGGACTGGCAGGCAGATTCATTTCCCGTATCAACGGCAGTTATTCCAGCATCATGGGACTCCCCCTGTACGAAACCGCAGAACTGCTGAGAAAAATAGGGCTTGCAATCGAATGAAAGAAGACATCCTTATCAATATCACCCCCCAGGAAACCCGTATCGCCATTGTTTCGGAGGGGACAGTCCAGGAACTCCATATCGAAAGGTCACAGACCCGGGAACTGGCAGGCAATGTCTACCTTGGGCGTGTTGTCCGCGTCCTGCCGGGCATGCAGTCCGCTTTTGTCGATATCGGGCTTGAGCGGGCAGCTTTCCTGCATATCGATGACATCCTTGAAGCCCATTACAATGAAGAGGGACAGAACAAAATCATCCCGATTGAAAGGATGCTCCAGGATGGGCAGCCCGTCATGGTCAGGGTCATCAAGGATCCATTGGGCACAAAAGGTGCCCGCCTTTCCACCCAGATATCCATTGCAGGACGCCTGCTGGTCTATCTGCCACAGGAAAAGCATATCGGCATCTCCCAACGGATTGAAGATGAAAAAGAACGGGAAAGCCTGAAAAAACGCATCCAGCAGATGGGGCAGCATGGCGCGATGGGCGGTTACATCATCCGGACCATGGCAGAAGGTGCATCAGATGATGACCTGGAATCCGACATGGCTTTCCTCCAGAAAATCTGGCAGTCCCTGAAAGACAAAGCCCAGGTTTCCCCTGCCCCCACCCTGCTTTACAAAGACCTGACGCTTTCAGAAAGGATCCTGCGCGATTTCGTCCATGAAGAAACCAACCGCATCCTTGTCGATTCCCGGGAAGAATTCGTCAAACTGCAGGAATTCGCCAAACTCTCCGTCGCAGTAGTGCGTGATGAGCATTGTATTCTC
>CALGGD010000056.1 GCA_937916185.1 uncultured Oxalobacter sp.
GCAGATACCGGTAACGGCGACGGACAGCGCTCGAACGGGCGTGGAACCCCGCCGCCCCACCAGGCACTTCACAGGCCCAGCGAACCGCCACTGAAGGCGGCAGCCAGGTATTGAGCCCCCGCACCCACGAATCAGGACGGCGGTCGATTTCCGTATCCAGATGCACCACCTGGTCTACCGCATGCACGCCAGCATCCGTCCTGCCCGCGCAGGTTGTCGCGATACGGGTCTGGGTGAACTGGAAAATGGCGGATTCCAACGCATCCTGCACGGTCAGGCCATCCGGCTGCTTCTGCCAGCCATGCCATCCTGTGCCATCATATTCAATCCCCAATGCCATCCGTTTCATAGATACCCTGTCCACTATGCCATTTGCTGGAATGCCGTCATCTGATTCAACCCGCTTATGACAGGAACCGATTAAAAAACCTGCCGGTTTCCTTCAAACACAGGGGCTGTATTGCCCTTTTTCCAGTTTATGCCAGGATGATACGGAGCATCCGGCGCAGGGGTTCCGCCGCCCCCCAGAGCAGCTGGTCACCGACAGTGAACGCCGAGAGGTATTCACCGCCCATGCCCAGTTTACGCAGGCGACCGACCGGGATGGTCAGGGTACCCGCGACTTCTGCCGGGGTCAGGGCTTTCAATGTGTCGTCCTTGGTGTTGGGAACGACTTTCGCCCACTGGTTGTGACCCTTGAGGATGTCGGTGATTTCATCCAGGGGCACATCTTTCTTCAGTTTGATGGTAAGTGCCTGGGAATGGCAACGCATCGTGCCGACGCGGACACAAAGCCCATCGACCACGATGCGGTTGGCATCGTTCCTGCCGAGGATTTTGTTGGTTTCCGCACCACCCTTCCACTCTTCGCGGGACATGCCGTTGCCCAGGTCGGAATCAATCCATGGGATGAGGTTGCCTGCCAGCGGAATGCCGAACTGCTTGGTTTCTTCTGCTGTCATGCTGCGTTGACGTGCAGAGACCTGGCGGTCGATATCCAGGATGGCGGATGATGGATTTTCCAGATCAACCTTGACAGCATTGTTCAGGATGCCGAACTGTGTCAGCAGCTCACGCATATGCTGGGCACCGCCACCGGATGCCGCCTGATAGGTCATGGTGGTCATCCATTCGACCAGGTCCTGCTGGAACAACCCTCCCAGCCCCATCAGCATACAGGAAACGGTGCAGTTGCCACCGATGTAGTTCTTGATGCCTTTCGCCAGGCCATCCTTGATGACATCCAGGTTGACGGGATCCAGGATAATCAGCGCATCATCATTCATGCGGAGTTTGGAGGCGGCATCAATCCAGTAGCCATCCCAGCCTGCCTCACGCAGTTTCGGGAAGACCTCAAGGGTGTAGTCACCACCCTGGCAGGAGATAAGGATGTCGCATTTCCTGAGTTCATCGATGCTGTAGGCATCTTTCAATACGGTTTCATTCTTCGCCCATACAGGTGCCTGTCCGCCTGCATTGGAAGTGGAGAAGAAGACGGGTTCAAATAAATCAAAATCCTTCTCTTCCTGCATACGCTGCATGAGCACGGAACCGACCATGCCACGCCATCCAATCAATCCAACCAATTTCATTTCAATCCCCTGTTCAATGGTTTGCCTGTCCTGCCTGTTTACAGTGCTGCTACAACGGCATCGCCCATTTCCTTGGTGCCGACACGCTGGCAGCCAGGTTCGTAGATGTCACCGGTACGCAGACCGCTTGCCAGGACTTTCTTGATGGCACTTTCGATGCGGTCTGCCTGTTCATTCATGTTGAAGGAATAACGGAGCATCATGGCAGCGGACAGGATCTGCGCCAATGGGTTGGCAATGCCCTTGCCGGCGATGTCCGGTGCGGAACCGTGGGAAGGTTCATACAGCCCTTTGCCGCTTTCATCCAAGGACGCGGAGGCAAGCATCCCGATGGAGCCTGTCAGCATGGCGGCGGCATCAGACAGGATGTCACCGAAGATGTTGCCGGTCAGGACGACATCGAGGTCTTTCGGTGCGCGGACAAGCTGCATGGCGGCATTGTCCACATACATATGGTCGAGCTTGACTTCCGGATATTCTTTCGCCACATCGATGACGGTCTCACGCCACAGCTGGGAGGTTTCCAAGACATTTGCCTTGTCAACAGAGGTCAGTTTCTTGCCACGTTTCATCGCAGTCTGGAAACCGACATGGGCGATGCGGCGGATTTCAGGTTCGGAATAACGCATGGTGTCGAAACCTTCGACCGCACCCTTGAATGCGCCATCCGGTGCAGCACGGCGCCCCCTTGGCTGCCCGAAGTAGATGTCGCCGGTCAGTTCACGGACAATCAGCAGGTTCAGACCAGAAACGATTTCCGGTTTCAGGGTGGAAGCACCTGCCAGTTCTGGATACAGGATGGCTGGACGCAGGTTGGCGAACAGTTTCAGGTTCTTGCGCAGGCCAAGGATCGCCTGTTCTGGACGGAGCGCCCGTTCCAAGGTGTCATACTTGAAATCGCCGACAGCACCGAACAGGACGGCATCGGCCTCCTGCGCCAGTTTCAGGGTGCTCTCCGGCAGCGGATGACCGTGGTTGGCATAACCGACACCGCCCACGTCTGCCCATTCCATTTCAAAGTTTTCGCCAAGTGCGTTCAGGACACGCACCGCTTCGTTCATGATTTCTGGACCAATGCCGTCACCCGGCAGAATTGCAATTTTCATGTTTCCCCTCTTCTGGACCGGTCTGCCAGAACAGCAGACGCAGCCTGTTTATCAATGTTTTCCGATAACGTTTTCTGGATGGTCAAATCGTATTCGCCAACCAAGGCTGGTCAGCGATATGCTTTTTCTCAAATGCAGCGATCTTGTCCGACTTGCGCAGGGTCAGCCCGATATCGTCCAATCCGTTGAGCAGGCAGTACTGACGGAACGGATCGATTTCAAACGGTATCCTGATATCAAAGCCTGTATTGATAATCTGGCAGCTTTCAAGGTCAATGGTCAGGGTGAACCCCGGATTGGCATCAACAAGCCGGAACAGGTCATCAACCTGTTTTTCTGACAGCCTGATGAGCAGCAGGCCGTTCTTGAACGAGTTGTTGAAGAAGATGTCTGCGAATGTCGGCGCGATGATGGCACGGAAACCATACTGCTGCAGTGCCCATGGCGCGTGTTCCCTTGAAGAACCGCATCCGAAATTCTCACGGGCAATCAGGATGGATGCCCCGGCATAACGTGGCTGGTTCAGGACAAACTCCGGATTGACCGGACGGGCGGAACAGTCCATGCCCGGCTCGCCATGGTCGAGGTAACGCCACTCATCAAACAGATTCTGACCGAAGCCTGTCCGTTTGATGGATTTCAGGAACTGCTTCGGGATGATGGCATCGGTGTCCACATTGACGCGGTCCATCGGTGCGACGCGTCCTTGATGTACGGTAAATTTTTCCATGCTTCACCTATTGGTTGTTTTTTTCATCTGACTGTTTCAAGCCAGTGATGGAACGTCCTGAATGACGTCCCGAATCCTTTCTTCCATCTGGTCATCTTGCGACATTGACAATTGCCGATGTCTCCGCACGCTGCGGTCTGTCGCCTTTGCCCAGGAAGGTATAACAGGCAAAGACCAACGTCACGACTGCCAGCATGTATGTGATGATCTTGATGAATTTCATCGCCGTCTGTTTTCCTAGAATTTACGGACATCCACAAAATGACCGGCAATCCCTGCCGCCGCCGCCATCGCAGGCGAAACCAGATGGGTCCGGCTGTTCTGCCCCTGCCTGCCTTCAAAATTTCGGTTGGAGGTGGAGGCACAGCGTTCACCGGGTGCCAGGCGGTCATCGTTCATCGCCAGGCACATGGAACAGCCCGCCTCACGCCATTCAAAACCGGCATCCCTGAAGATTTTGTCCAGCCCCTCTTTCTCTGCCTGTTCCTTGACCAGACCAGACCCTGGAACGACCAGTGCCTGCCTGACGTTCGGCGCCCGTTTCCTGCCTTTGACGACTGCTGCTGCAGCACGCATATCTTCAATACGGCCATTGGTGCAGGACCCGATGAAAACTTTGTCAACCATAATGCTTTCCATCGGCGTCCCCGCTTCAAGACCGATATACTTCAATGCCCGGATCATCGCATCACGGCGAACCGGGTCTTTCTCATCAGCGGGATCCGGCACCCTGTCTTCAATGGAGACAACCATTTCCGGTGAAGTTCCCCAGGTGACCTGTGGCTTGATTGCCGAGGCATCAAGCTCAACGGTGAAATCGAATACGGCATCAGGGTCTGAATGCAGGGTGTTCCAATAGGCAACCGCCTTTTCCCACTGGTCGCCTTTCGGTGCATAAGGCCTTCCCTTGACATAGTCGATGGTGGTCTGGTCAACCGCCACGAGCCCAGCCCTTGCCCCAGCCTCGATTGCCATGTTGCAGAGGGTCATCCTGCCTTCCATCGACAATGCACGGATGGCAGATCCCGCAAATTCCATCGCACAGCCGGTACCGCCCGCTGTCCCGATCTTGCCGATGACTGCCAAGGCGATATCCTTGGCAGAGACACCTGGCTGCAATGTCCCTTCGACCTTGACCAGCATGGTTTTCATCTTGCGTGCCAGCAATGTCTGGGTTGCCAGGACATGTTCCACCTCAGAGGTACCGATACCATGTGCCAATGCCCCGAAGGCTCCATGGGTGGCGGTATGGGAGTCCCCGCAGACAACGGTCATCCCCGGCAGGGTCGCTCCCTGTTCCGGCCCGATGACATGGACAATCCCCTGGCGTTTGTCGTGCATGTTGAAATAGGTCAGGCCAAATTCCTTGGCATTGGCATCCAATGTCTCGATCTGTAAACGGGAAACCGGGTCCTTGATAGGTCCGTTGCGGTCCTGGGTGGAAACGTTATGGTCTGCAACCAGCAGGTTGGCGGAATTCCGCCAGGGTCTGCGTCCTGCCATGCGGAGCCCTTCAAATGCCTGCGGGCTGGTGACTTCATGCAGCAGCTGCCGGTCAATGTAAAGGACTGTGGTGCCGTCTTTTTCAGTATCAACGATGTGGGATTCCCAGAGTTTGTCGTAAAGGGTCTTCGCCATGATGTCTTTTTAGTTGTTGTTCTGGATAGCATTTAATTATGCCACATTTGCCCTGTATCCTGTTCAGGAACCAGGAGGGCAACAGCCTGTCATGCAACCTGTTTATCCCAGTGGCAGGCAAGCCAGGCGGCGGCGAATCCCGCCAGTGCCGTGGCGGCGGCACACCAGTAGATGGTCTCATGGGGCATCTGCGCCCAGACGAATGACAGCAGGAAAGCACCCAATGTGCCGCCAATGCCCCACGATGCGCTGATATAAATCGCCTGCCCCCTTGCCTGCAAGGCTCCTGGGAACCATTTACGCACCATGAAGATGGAGGAAACATGATGGGCGCCAAAGGTTGCCGCATGGAGGATCTGCGCAATGGCGAGCACCAGGAAAGCAATGGCGCCGAAACCAATCATCAGGAAGCGGATGACAGCGATGAGCAGGCTGCCCAGCAGCAGCCATTTGACCCCGACACGCTTGATGATCGGGTCATGGAAGATGAAGAAGAGGATTTCCGCCGCCGCCCCGGATGCCCACATCAGGCCGATGGTGATGCTGCCATAACCCAGGTCTGCCAGATAGAGCGAATAGAACGAATAGAGCGAAGCATGCGCCGCCTGCATGAAGAAGGCGGAAACCATGAATGCGGCAACTTCTTTCCTGAACAGCACTTGCCAGATGGAGGCTTTTTCCTGGATGGGTTCTACAGAAGGCGTCTGGTGGAGCCTGAGGCTGATGATGAGGGTGACGCCCAGGATGGCAGCCCCCAGCCATGGCATACAGGCAATGCCCGCCTTTTCAAATATGTAGCCTGCAACAGCCGTCATGACGATGTAACCGATGGAACCCCATAGGCGGAGCTGTCCATAGCGGGACATATCGCTCCGCATCTCCCCGAGTATCAAGGTGTCGGACAGCGGTCCCTGCGCACTGGTGAAGAGGTTGACTGCAAACATGAAAACAATGAAATACCAGAAGGAGCCCGGGAAGAAGAATCCGATGAACACCACCAATGCTGCGGCGGCAGTCAGCTGGAGCATCCGGTCGCGTCTGCCGGTCAGGTCTGCCAGCCACCCCCAAAGGGTGGGGCCGATGATACGGGTCCCCTGCATGACCGCCATCAGCATACCGATTTCAAAGGAACCGATCTCCCGGAAAGACAGGTACAGTGTGACATAAGCGGGGAAAACGCCGACAAAGCTGTAATAGGCGAAATAGAACGCCCCGAAACCGAACGCCTGTTCAGACCAGTCTTTTTTCCGTGTCACAATCAGCTTCAGTCAGCGGCAGGTTTGGCTTTTGGCAGGGTTCCCTGCACCGGTACCAGCGGTTCTTGCACATCGATGCACTGGGCACGGTATTGCAGGACAGCATCCATCAGCACCAGCGCAAGCATGGCTTCTGCCACGGGTACGGCACGGATACCGACACAGGGGTCATGCCGTCCTGTCGTCTCAACTGTGACGGGTTCCCCACGGGTATTGACTGATTGCTGGGGCAGGCGGATGGAGGGGGTCGGTTTCACTGCGATGGCGACCCGGATGTCCTGCCCGGTGGAGATGCCTGCAAGGATGCCGCCGGCATGATTGCTGGCAAAACCGTCTGGCAGGATGGCGTCGCCATGTTCTGAGCCTTTCTGTGCAACAGCGGCAAAACCATCACCGATTTCCACACCTTTGACGGCATTGATGCCCATCATGGCGGCGGCAATTTCCGCATCCAGTTTTTCTGCCAGCGGACTGCCCAGACCAACCGGTACGTTGGTAGCGGCAATCTCGACTTTCGCGCCGATGGAATCGCCTGCCTTGCGCAACGCATCCATGGCGTTTTCCATGGCGGCAAGCAGTTCCTTGTCATCGGTTGCGGCAAAGAAAGGGTTGGCATCGGTATGTTCCCATGCCTTGAAAGGCACCGGAATCGTGCCCAACTGGGACAGGCAGGCATGGATTCCGGTACCAAACTGGGCTTTCAGCCATTTTTTCGCGACGGCCCCTGCCGCCACAGTGGCTGCGGTCAGGCGTGCCGAGGAACGTCCACCCCCCCGAGGATCACGGATACCGTACTTCATGAAGTAGGTGTAATCCCCATGCGCTGGACGGAAGAGTTCAGCGATTTTGCTGTAATCCTTGCTGCGCTGATCCTGGTTCTCGATCATCAGTGCAATCGGCGTTCCGGTGGTTCTGCCTTCATAGACACCGGACAGGATCCTGACGGTATCCGGTTCACGACGCTGGGTCACGAAACGGGAAGCTCCTGGACGGCGGCGGTCAAGGTCATGCTGGATGTCTGCTTCGGAAAGTGCCATCCCGGGTGGACATCCGTCGATGATGCAGCCCAATGCGGGACCGTGGGATTCACCAAAGGTTGTGACGGTGAACCATTTACCGAATGTGTTGCCTGCCATAGTGATTTCCGTTTCGATGATGGGGAGGATAAAGGAAGAATTTTAGCATGAGCCGTATCTGACTTTGAAAACAGCCTGATGACAGTGAATGGATGGTGTGTTTATCAGATGAATGTCGAGCAGACTGTCTCGATGCACCAGTCCATCAACGGTCCTGGCAGGACACCGAAGAGGATGATGAGCCCCCCATTGACCAGCAGGGCGATGCCGGTGTCTTTCGGAACAGCAATCCGGGTGCTGTCAGCCGGTGCATCCAGGTACATGAGCTTGATGACCCGCAGGTAGAAGAACCCGCCAACGACAGCAAAGAGGATGCCGATGATGGCAAGCCAGGTCAGTCCAGCATCAATGGCCGCCTGGAAAACGGCAACTTTGCCATAGAAACCGACCAATGGCGGCACCCCGGCAAAGGAGAACAGACAGACCATCATAACCAGCGCCATCCACGGATTCCGGCGGTGCAGCCCTTTGTAACCGTCGAGTTGTTCGGCTTCCTGCCCGTTCTGGGACAGTGCCATGATGACACCGAATGCACCGAGCGTCGCCAGGACATAGACAACGGTGTAATACATGGACGCGCCATAAGCGGTATAGGAGACGCCGCCCTCACCGGTCATCCTGACACCGGACAGCATCCCGAGCAGCATGTATCCCATATGCGAGATGGTGGAATACGCCAGCATCCGCTTGATGTTTTTCTGCATGATGGCGGCAAGGTTGCCCAGCGCCATGGAAAGGATGGCAACAACGATGAGCATCGGCTGCCAATCAAGTGCCATCGGCAGCAGTCCCTGACCCAAGATACGCAGGCAGACGGCGAAGCCCGCCAGTTTCGGCGCGCCACTGACCAGCAGTGTCACTGCGGTTGGAACGCCTTCAAAGACATCCGGCAACCACATATGGAACGGAACGGCACCGAGTTTGAAAGCGATGCCACAGACAATGAACACGACACCAAAGACCATGATCAGTCCGTTGGTGGACTGTCCTGCGATGGCAGAGGCAATGCCTGCGAACCGGAATGAGCCGGTGACACCATAGACCATCGAGATGCCGTAGAGCATCAGACCGGTTCCCAATGCGCCCAGGATGAAATATTTGGTGGCGGCCTCCACCGCCCTTCCGTCTTCCCGCTTGAGTGCCGCCAGGGTATAGAGCGGGAATGTCATGAGCTCAATGCCGAGATAAAGCGTCAGGAAATCACCGGCGGAGATGACGGTCATCTGCCCCAGCAGCGAGAACAGCGCCAGCAGATAGAACGCCCCACCCAGATAGGCAACAGTCAGGTTCCGTTCATTGACGTAACGGCGGGCATAGACCAGTGTCAGGAACATCGCGGCATAGGTGCAGAGCTTGAGCACATGGGCGACTGTATCCGCAATGAAAGCGCCATAGAATGTGACCGCGCCACCGCAACAGCCTGCCAGCCATGCAGATCCCGCTGCACAGGCGGCAATGACAAGGATGGAGAACCAGAAAGTGATGTCCCGGTGTCTCTGCGGCACGAACAGATCCAGCAGCATCAGGATGGGCAGTGATGCTGTGAGGATCAGCTCTGGTATGGCAGGAATCAGGTTCATCGCATCCATGGATCATCTGTCCCTTACAGTTTGGACTGTCCTACCAATGCCATCAGATCCGCGACGGAGACCTGCATCGCATCGGTGATGATGGCAGGATAGACACCGATGGCAATGACGCAGACGGCAAGCACCGCCAGGAACAGGGTTTCCCGGGCACCGATATCCTGCAGGGCAGCGACCTGTTCATTGCCGACCGGTCCATACAGCACCCGTTTGATCATCCAGAGGGTATAGGATGCGCCCAGAACCAGGGAAAGCCCTGCGGCACAGGCTATCCAAACGTTGACTTTGACAGCCCCCATGATGACCAGGACTTCCCCGACAAAGCCTGATGTGCCTGGCAGACCGATATTGGCGAAGGCAAACAGGACGAAGAAGGCAGCGAAGCGGGGCATGACATGGACCACGCCACCATAATCAGCAATCTGCCGGGTATGCATCCGGTCATAGATGACGCCGACACAGAGGAACATGGCAGCAGAAACCAGATGACGGCAGGCATCCGGGACAACGGGCAGTGAGAACCGGGTGAAGCCATAGGCACCGAGTTTCAGCATGATTGCCGCCAGGATGACAGAACCGCCTGTCGGTGCCTCGACATGGGCATCCGGCAACCAGGTATGGACCGGCCACATCGGTATCTTGACAGCGAATGCGGACAGGAACGCAAGGAAGACCCATATCTGCGGGGTCAACGGCATTTTCAGCGCATACCAGTCATAAAGATTGAAGCTGTGGGTCTGGAGATACAGGTAGATGAGCGCCAGCAGCATCGGCAGCGAGCCGAGGAACGTGTAGAGGAAGAACTTGAATGCCGCATAGATACGGCGTTCACCGCCCCACAATCCGATGATGATGAACATCGGAATCAATGTCGCTTCAAAGAAGACATAGAACAGCAGACCGTCAAAGGTGGCGAAAACCCCGATCATCAGACCAGAGAGAATCAGGAACGCCCCCATATACTGGGCAACCTGTGTCTGGATGACCTGCCAGCTGGCAATGACGACAATCACCAGCATGAGGGCTGTCATGATGATGAGCCAGAGCGAGATGCCATCAATCCCCAGGTCATAATTGACATTGAAGAGTGTGATCCAGGGATGCCTTTCAACAAACTGCAATCCATGGGCTTCCCTGTCGAACTGGACAGCCAGTGGCAGCGTGACCAACAGGCTGACCAGTGAACCGGCAAGGGACAGCCAGCGGATCATGCCGGCACGTTCATCCCGCCCGACCAGCAGGATCAGGATCCCGAACGCCACCGGCACCCAGATTGCGAGTGAGAGGATGGGAAACGTTGAATAAATCAGGTTAGGCATAGTTTTCCAGTTGTCCTTATCTCAACGCCAATGGCAGCATCCAGAAGAGCAGCCCAAGCAGTCCAACAATCATGACAAAAATATAGTGATAGATATAGCCTGTCTGGAAGTGCCGGACAATCGAGGCTGTCCAAGCGACCAGCCTGGCACTTCCGTTCACAATGAAGCCGTCTATCACGAAGACATCACCGGCTTTCCAGACCAGCTGGCCGAGTTTCTTCACACCCTTGATGCAGACACCGCCGATAATCCCTTCTTCGATGAGCCTGACTTCAATCCATTGCCATAAGACGCTGCCCAGGAACAGGGCACCGCCAACCACCACTTTCTGATACAGCTGGTTGATGTAGTACTGTTCATACAGGAGCCGATGCAGGAAACGCATTTTCCTGCGGAGCCTGACCGCCGATACCGGACGTTTCGCATAAAGATACCAAGCGGCGGCGACACCTGCCAGCACCAGGATGAATGTAGGGGACAGCATTTCATACAGGGTCATCTGCAAGGCGTTCTGGAAATGCTGTGACAAGACGCCCATCGCTGGATGACGTTCATGGTCAATGAAGATGGCATCATTGAAGAACCCACCGAAGAGCCAGGGACCGACAGCAATGAAGCCGATGATTACCGATGGAACCGCCAGCAGCAGCAGCGGCACCCGGATCAGCCAAGGTTGTTCTTCCGGCCTGTCGCCTGGCATCATGCCCAGCTCTTCCCCTTCTGTCCTGGTTTCCCCGGATGCCGCCAGGCGTTGGTTGATGACCTGCTGG
>CALGGD010000057.1 GCA_937916185.1 uncultured Oxalobacter sp.
GTGTTTTGACCAAATGCAGTAGAAGCCACTCCGGAGGCGTTTGTGTTTTGACCAAATGCGGTGGAAGCAGTGCCAGAAGCTTTCGTCTTCATACCCCAGGCTGATTGTGCCTGCATGTCTCCCTCTGCCACGCTGACTGCTGCACTCGTTGCCGACGACGCACCATACGCAGCCGGTTGTCCAACCCCGGCAAGACACGCACCCAAGAACAGTGTGCAAAGCACCCGTGACGCACGGCTGCCTTTGCCGTGGCTTCTGGTGAGTTCAGACACCACCACAAAACATTGGTGGACTTTACTGAAGATGGTCTTGTAATGCTGGTTCATTGCTCTGCTCTCCTATCGACTGGCTCCGGTCAGATGCGCGGCTATATCAGGTATGTCTTCTAATGCTTATTAAAAGCGGTTGGTCAACTTGGAAGTTTACAGAATTTTACAAACGCCTATCAAGCATTTCCCAATGGAAAATCCCTGACAGGGTGTCATAACCTGACAGCCAGGCCATGCCGATATTCCTGCCCATTATTAAAACAGACCGCAAGAAAACATCATTTAAAACAATGGGTTATCTGCATCTTATGTCTTTTAATAAGCATTAAAGGACATTACATTGGCTGGCACGTCCTTGACCGTCTCCCTGTGTTGCCAGGGTGTTGCAGGCACCATGGAAAAAGCGTCTGGAAGGTTTTTCCAGACGCTTTTCCTGTCGGCTTCAGGTTTCCCGGTCAACGCAGGGAGAAATCGACCTTGTTGGCACCGCCGGTGTCTTTCTCACTCTGGAGGACATACAGGCGGTCATCCGGAATCTTGCCTTTTTCCAGCAGCCATTCCTTGACTGCCAGTCCACGCCGGTTCGCCAGTTTCAGCAGGTCATCCTCAGTGACGGACTTCGCATAATGTTTCGCCAGCAGCAGTTCCATCTCTTCAGTCGGCAGGGATTTATCCAGACCGATCCAGTTGGTCGGTTTCTCGAATTTCTCACGCTTGTAAAGCTGTTTCAGCCTGTCGGCATATTCGCTGTCGCTGACGGCAACCTTGTCGGTTTCCGACAAGCCCATTTCCTTGCGCTTCATCGCACGGACCTGACGGAGGATCCGCTGCTTGCCGACACCGATGGCATCGACTTCCGGATCGTATTTGCCGGTGATTTCCAGCTGCAATGCAGGACGTTCGTTCAAGGCTTTCGTCAGGGATTCAAGCACTTTCGTTTCCTTGTCGGTAATCACTGCAGTCCCTGGGTCGAATGGCAGGTTCGACAGTTCAACATCACTGCCACCGACCAGTGATGCCAGCAGGTTGAACGGTGCGGTGACCGCCTTCGTCAACACGTTGACGATCACTTTGATGACGATGCCGCCGACCGAGAACTGCGGGTCATCCAGTGAACCGCCGATCGGCAGGTTCAGGTCAATGACGCCGTTGCGGTCCTTGAGCAGTGCCAGTGCCAGGCGGACCGGCAGTTTGATGGCATCCGGGCTGTCAACTTCCTTGCCGAGGGTCAGCTGGTCCAGAATCAGCTGGTTCTCAGCCTTCAGCTTACGGTCCTCGATCTTGTAAGCCACATCAAACGACAGC
>CALGGD010000058.1 GCA_937916185.1 uncultured Oxalobacter sp.
GCAATCCTGAAGGCTTCCGCCTGGGTTCAGGCGCATCCTGAAGAAGCGGCGAAAATCCAGCTCGACAAGAAATATGTGGCAGGAAACCTTGAGTTCAATACCAAACTGCTCAAGAGCTATAACTTCAAGCCTTCTGTCCAGGGCGGATATGATGCGGTCTATCAGAATGCCAAGGAGTTTGCGGATATCGGTCTCATCAAGAAGGATACGGATCCCAAGGCATTTGCAGACAAGGTCTATCTGTTCCAGAAAGGCGTTCCTGACAGCTATGCAGCGGCTGATGTCGCCAATGTGAAATGACCAATGGAGGAAGAGCCACGGAAAAAGCGGCGCTTCCTCAAAAAAGGGCAGGGTTTTCGGGAAACTTTACTGAAAATCCTGATGACAGATGAATTAGGAATGATTGATATGACAAGGAATGATATTGGAAACGGTGCGTCCATTGATGATCAGACCACATGGGGGTTCGGGACGCAATGTATCCAGGCAGGGTTTGTCCCTGAAGTCGGGGGACCGCGCACACTCCCGATTTATCAGACAGCTTCTTATAAATTTGAGGATGTCGATCAGGTCGGGCGGCTTTTTTCCCTTCAGGAAACGGGATTCAAGTATATCCGGACAGGGAATCCGACATTCGCTGCCTTTGAACAGAAGCTGGCGCTGCTGGAAGGCGGTGTCGGTGCGGTTTCAACGTCTTCAGGACAGGCGGCGGTATTGCTTGCAACAGCCAACCTGGTCAAGGCAGGGGATCATATTGTTTCAGCAAAGACGGTTTACGGGGGGTCTTATGTCCTGTTTGGAACCCGGTTGAAAAGCCTGGGGGTGGAGACGACGTTTATCGATCCAGAAGACCCTGTTGAAGAACTGCGCAAAGCTTTCCGGCCAAATACCCGGCTGCTTTTCGGTGAGACCATCGGCAATCCCGCCTTGAATATCCTGGATTTTGAGAAACTGGCGGGATTGGCGCATGAGTTTGATGTGCCGTTTGTCGTGGACAATACCTTGGCAACGCCTTTCCTCTGCAAACCGTTCCAGCATGGCGCTGATATTGTTGTCCATTCAGCGACCAAATATATCGGGGGACAGGCGACTTCATTGGGCGGTGCCGTAATCGATGGGGGAACCTACAACTGGAACAACGGCAAGTTCCCTGATTTTGTTGAGCCTGACCGCCTCTATGCGAATACATCCTACTGGAACCGGTTCGGGAAAGCCGCTTTCATCAACAAGGCGAAAGCGCAGTATCTAAGGGATTTCGGGGTCACCCCCAGCCCATTCAATGCTTTCCTGCTGAATCTTGGTCTGGAAACACTACATCTGCGGATGCCACGGCACTGCGAAAATGCCCTTGCCTTGGCGGAATATCTGGAAAAACATCCACAGGTCAATTGGGTGGTCTATCCAGGGCTGAAAACCCATCGGAGTTTTGATCGGGTTAAAAAGTATTTCAACAATGGCGGGGCAAGCGGTGTCCTGACATTTGGTCTGAAAGGCGGTATTGATGCCATCCGTCCGTTCATCAAGGCATTGAAGATTGCTTCGCTGGTAGTCCATGTCGGTGATGCCCGTACAATGGTGCTGCATCCGGCATCCAGCACACATGCCCAGCTTACCCCTGAAGAACGGTTGGCGGCAGGCATTCCAGAAGATATGATCCGCGTTTCAGTCGGTATTGAGGATGTCGAGGATATTATCCGTGATTTTGAACAGGCGCTTCAGGCAGCCAGACAGGGATGACAGATGAAGATACAGGTCAATACAAAGCATTATCTGAATCTACCGGATAATCCGGGGAGGATTGCTGACACGTTGGATATTGATGTTTCCAGCCATGCCTATCTGCCGAAGACGGAGGATCTCAGCAGTGATTGGGTCGCCTATATTGCGGTTCCTGCATTCAAACTGATCCGGAAGCAGTATGGTAGGGCTGTTCCTGCTTTCTGTTCCATTGGTACTGGCTCTGGTCTTGATGTCCTGTCCGCCATTGAACTGCTGGGTGCTGAACGGGTCGGGTTCACCGATCTTCAGCAGGATGTCGTCGATGCTGCGGCAAGGAATGTCAGGCAGAATCTTCAGGAAAAGGAAACGGTAATCCTGGAATATGGTGCCGGTGACCTGCTGTCGCCTCTATACGGGCAGCCTCTGTATGACGTTGTTTATGAAAATCTGCCAAATGTTCCGTTGGCAACGGATGCTGAGATTACAGACAGCCGGAACAGCGGTCATTTTTTGGAGAAACGCGAAGAGACAATTCCTGAACTGGTACACAGACAGATGCTTGACCTGCATTATCTTGCGTTGGTCCAGGCAAAAGGCTACCTGAAGGAAGGTGGTGCGGTTTATTCGACTTTAGGCGCGCGTGTTGACCTTGATGTCTTCAGGGAATTGGGCAGGCTGGCAGGTTACGATGCGGAAATCTTCACTTATACATGGAAGGTCCAGGCTGAAGTGGAAGATGTCCTGACAGGCTATGCAAGGCAGGAGGCAGAGGGGCTGGGGCCATTTCATTTCTACTGCGTTGCAGACCTGAAGGCGGCATTTGCCGGCGTTGATGTTGAAACATCCGGTGTCCGTGCCTCTGAATTGGAAAAAGCCCTTGCATCGAAACAGCTTTCTGCAGTTGATGCGCTGTCAGCCTGGAAACAGGGTGAAGAAATCGGGCATACCGTTGCGGTGCTGAAATCCTCATTGAAAGTATGAATGGCAAAGGGAAGATAGCCATGGGAAACAAGGGAATCGAGAAAGTCATTGAGGCTGCCCGTCTTGTGCTGTCAGGTAGGGCGGCCGTCAGGGATGCTGTCGGTGAGGAAGCCGTCAGGATACTGGCCCTGGACATTCCTGAACCGACAGGAACCTTTGGCAGAAGCCGTTTCCCTGTCACCGCCTTTATCGGGGAGGCGCTCAGGCATGGTGTCCCAGAAACGCAACCCATGCTGGATATCCTTGCTGAAGTATTGCCGAATCTGCCATGGAAGTACAATTATGAGCCACGCGGAGATATGCCTGATCTTGGTGTGAAGATGGCATGGGGGGAAATCATCGGTCCTGAAGCCCCTTATCTGAGTAACAGTTTCTGCTTCGGGTTCACGATGATTGCTCCGGACAGCCTGTATCCAGCGCATTTCCATCCAGCCGTTGAACTTTACTATGTCCTATCCGGCACAGCTGAATGGACATTGAATGGAAAAGCCGCATTGCAGAAGCCGGGGTCTTTCATCCTTCATCCTGCCAATGCGGTCCATGCGATGCGGACAGGGAAAGAACCATTGCTTGCCATGTATACATGGAGTGGTGATGATGTTGTGACGCTTTCGCAGTATGTTTGAGGGAATCATGGAAAAGATTGAAGTTCCAGTTCCCTGCTTTTTTGATGGGGATTCCCTTTCCAAGGCAGGAGAACCGTTTTCAGGAGACAGATGCCATGCCACATATCGTGGGTGATGCCTGTGTGCTCTGCAAATTCACAGACTGTGTGGAAGTATGCCCTGTCGATGCGGTCCATGAGGCGGCGTTGGCAGCATTCGGCGTAGCACCGTTCGTGTTCCCCAAGAAACGGGTCCATCTGCAATACACGACCACCTCACCGAAACTGCATAAGGTTCTGGGGGTTGAATCACCGGTTTTTGACTGAGGGTTGTTTCCAGTGCCTCAACAGAAGATGACGAATGATTTTCTCTATACCACAGGGGAAGAGACTTTCCATTTCAGGCGGATTACGCCTGAAGACAACCTGGCGATAGCCGACGTCATCCGTTCAGCCTTCGTAGAGTTCGATGCGCCCAGGCATCATTCTGTTTACGATGATCCAGAAACAGATGTTTTGTCGGAAGTCTTCATGACGGAAGGCTCAGGTTATTGGGTTGTTGAATGGCAGGGAAAAATCTGTGCAGGCTGCGGGTTCTATCCGACTGATGGTTTGCCTGAAGGGATGGTCGAAATCGTGAAATTCTATGCCTTGCCGGAAGTCAGGGGGAAAGGGGTTGGGACAGCGCTTTTCCGTTTTGTGGAACAGCAGGCAAAGCAGGCAGGCTATACCAGAAGCTATCTTGAATCGATTCCGGCATTCGGCAATGCCGTTTCGCTGTATCGCAGGCAGGGGTACAAAGCGTTGCCCGAGGCAATCGGTCATTCTGGGCATACTGCAATGACGGTTTTCATGGAAAAAGTCCTCTGAATCCTGCCGTTGCAGGGACAGGGTGCCTGAAAAACAGAGAGACGGTTTTATAACCTACCGGTTATCTGGATTTGTCTTTCCATCAAGTTGCTGACTGGAGGTAAGCCCAGTATGGGTGACGGGCAAAAAAAGGGGCAGTGGACTGTGGGTTTATCCACCACCCCTGAAAAAACGCTAATCGCATCAGGCAGGGAAGTCCCCTGCCAAGTGGAATTCCAGACCATGCGCGGTCAGGGAAAAACCGTGCATGGTGTTCAGGCATCAGAATCTGTGCGTAATACCTAATTGGACAGCGGTCACGGAATCGTTGTGAAGACCACTGATGGCTTCACCCAATTCAGCGCTGTCATAATCGGTGTAAGCAATGTTGCCGTAGAACGAAGTATGCTTCGACAGATAGTAGGTATAGCCGATAGCGTATCTGAATGCCTCATCTGTGCCATTGATGCCTTTTCCGGAGAACTTGCTGATGTAGTCACTGCTCAGACGGTCCCATTGGACTGATGCATTCAATGTGCCGGGGCCGACATCCCATTGCAGACCGGCTAGCAGGTTGCGTTGCCTGCCGTTCAGGCGGTCATCTTCCTTGTAAGTTGCCAGACCACTGTCTCCACCAGTTGAATTGCCTCTCCAGCCTTTGCTGTCAGTATCTTCATAAGAAGCAGTCAGTTTCAATTTATCGGTCACTCTATAACCTAAACCAATGTTCCAGGTACTGGAGTCATTGGAATCAGCCAAGCGGGACCAGTTGGCAGTAGCGAAGAAAGGACCATTGTCGTAAGACAGGTTTATTGCATAACCATCATTATCAGCATGTGATTTTTTCAGGTTGCTGTGGTGTTCTTCATCGATGGAGCGGCTGTTGGTGTTCACGCCCAAAGAATAGGAAGCACCGAAACTGAAACCATCCAGATTGGGTGAGTCATAGCGCAGAGTGTTGTCGATACGCGGTGCGCGTTGCAGGGAATAGAACTGGGAGCCAACACCCACTTGGCGGAAGGGATCAAATTTTTTGATGGTTTCTGTTGTCAGTTCAGTCACCCGTCCCAATAGGACTTTACCGAATGGGCCAGCAATACCGGCATTGGCACCACCTTCAAAGCTTTTCTGATTGGCGGATTTTGGTCCACGGTAACCGGCTGTATTGCTGTTGCCAAGGGTCCCGTCATTCAGGTCGAAGCGCTTCTCCAACTGGAAAAGTGCTTTATAACCATTGCCAAGGTCTTCAACGCCCTTGAAGCCGATTGCATTGTTTTCGTTATCTGCCAGGCGTAAGTCACGTCCGTTTTCCTTGACATAGCCAATATCAAGGAGACCGTAAATGGTGGTATTGCTTTGGGCGTTGGCAGCCGTGCTGAGGGCTCCCAGAACGGTGAGCATTAACAGTGATTTTTTCATTTTCATTCCTTTTCAAGTGTTCTGAAGTTGTTTTTGGCCGTAGAGGCTTTTGCTGGGGTTTTCCCTTCCCAGGCATGGCTGGATGCCATGCCTACCGCAAAGGTGCTTGTTCCCGGGCAACTGGAACAAGGGGAAAGAAAAAGCTGGATTACGGAAAAGAATCAATTCCGCTCAATCAAGGTTTCAACAACAGGACGCAAGAGAAAAGGGATGCGTACTTACGCTGGTAGGAAAACCAGTATCAGACTGATGGAAGACAGAAGGTTGGGCAACAGGCAGACCTTTATCAAGGTTGTCCTGTTTTTTGATTCTACGCATTGTGCTACCTCACAAATCAATCCCACATGCAATCATTCTTTATAACTGAACCGTCTTTTTATTGTCTTCTTATGGACGTGACGTTTTTAAATTTTTATTATTCCCATATGATTATGGGTAATTAATGGGTCAATGATAGGGTTGATATCAGGTTCTGTCAATCTTAATTTCTTACCTGTTGCTTTTTTAACTAATCCTATCGGATTGTAGTGATATGCATGGTCGAAGCAGGGTTAGCATAATACATACTAAACATATATGAATACTATAGAAACTGAATTGGGCAGGTTGTCCGCCTACCCAATTCAGTTTCAGTTCTTTGATTCAAGGAATGAAGATGAACCGCGTGAAAGTATTTTTACCAATCGTGGCAGTTTTGATTGCTTTAGGCATCAATTCAGGGTTGCCTGATGTTCCTGAACATCCTGCGGCAAACCATCATTATTATGCAATTGTGCTGGTTGCATTGGGAATCCTGGCAGCCGTTGCTTTGGCCTTGTCTTTTGCCTCCAGGAATTTCAGGGAGAAGTTCCTGGGCAAAGCGCCTTTTTATTCAGGTACCGTCCTTTTCCTGGCATTGCTGGATATCCTGACGGTGAAGACCGCAACATTGCCGGTTCTGTATTTCCCTTCACTGGATAGGATATTCGGTGTCTTGGTCGAGGATTTTTCATTTATCGGCAAGTGCCTTCTGTATTCACTGAGGCTGCAGGTCATCGGTTGGTTTGGCGGTGCGGTAGCCGGTATAGCGACAGGTGTCGCCATTGGATTTATCCCGCAGGTCCGCTATTGGGTGCATCCGCTTGTCCGTATATTGGGGCCGATTCCTTCAACAGCATGGATTCCTCTGGTGTTGATCAGTTTCCCGACAGTAGTATCGGCAAGTGCCTTCCTGATTGCCTTGGCAGTTTGGTTCCCGACAACCGTGCTGACGATGAACGGTATCAACAACATCCAGAATTCTTATTTTGAAGTGGCTGCAACAATGGGGGCGAGCCAACGGTATGCCATCTTTCATGTGGGGATTCCTGCCGCCATGCCGCATATGTTCATCGGACTGTTCAACGGAACCTGCGCTTCTTTCATTACGTTGGTCACAGCTGAACTGATTGGTGCGAAGTATGGGATCGGCTGGTACATCAACTGGCAGAAAGACATGATGGCGTATGCACACGTCTATGCAGGCCTGATTGTGATGTCATTGGTCTGCTACTTCATTATCACACTGCTTTTCAAGGTCAGGGACAAGGTATTGGTCTGGCAGAAAGGGGTTATCAAGTGGTAGGAGGTATCTCGATTTCCCATGTGGGGAAGCGGTTCACCAATGTACAGGATGAGACGGTTGTCGCGCTGTCCAATATCAATCTTGAAGTGCCGACAGGTTCGTTCATTTCCCTGATTGGTCCTTCTGGTTGTGGGAAATCGACATTGCTCAGGTTGGTGGCGGGGCTGATTACACCGGAGGATGGGACTTTGGCACTGGACGGGCAGAAGATTGAAAAGCCGGGCAGCGACCGGGGTTTCATGTTCCAGCAGCATACGCTGTTCCCTTGGTTGACCATCAGGGACAACATTGCTTTCAGCCTGAAGGCGCAGGGCATCTATAAGGAGACAGCGGACCGGGTTGATGAATTCATTGACCTGGTCGGGTTGAAAGGGTTTGACAACTATTATCCGCACCAGCTGTCAGGCGGGATGTGCCAGCGTGCCAGCTTGGCAAGGGCGATTGTCAGCCACCCGAAGGTTCTGCTGTTGGATGAACCTTTAGGGGCGTTGGATGCCTTCACCCGTATGAACATGCAGGATGAGCTGCTGCGGATCTGGAAAGAGCGGAACATGACCATGATCATGGTGACCCATGATGTGGACGAAGCCATCTATCTGTCAGACAGGATAGTTGTCATGTCTCCACGCCCTGGCCGGATTACAAAAATCGTTGAGGTTGGATTCAGCCGTCCACGGGCAAGGAGCAGCCCTGAATTCCTGCGGTACCGTGCGGAAGTCCTGCGTCTTTTGGATTTTGGCGGGCATATCCAGGAACCGGAATTCTATCTTTGATTTATTTATTCCAGCAGGCTTCGCACCAAAGCGGTTTATGGCAGGGGTTTCACCGATAAGGTTTACCTTTTCCAGAAAGGTGTTCCTGACAGCTATTCAGAAAAGGATGTTGCAGACGTTAAGTAAAGGCGGGCAACAGCCTGTTTAGATATGACGCCATATGGCTCGGACCATATGGCGCTTCACTTATAAAACTTCTTAAAAAGATTGGCTATGGCAAAGAAAGATATTATTTTCAGTTGCTCGGACTGCGCGGCATTGGCATGTAAACAGCGGAATGAAAAGCGGTATCCCAGATTCTGCCTGACGGAACATGTCGATGAAGGAAAACTGGAACAGGTCATCCAGGTTTATAAAAGGAATGAGAACCAGACTGGTGATATCTCCGTACAGTCCGCGTGCCTTGAGGGTGAGACTTATGGACAGTTGACCCGTGTCCAGGAAACAATCGAGTTCATCAAGCGCATGGGATATAAATATATCGGTATCGCCTCCTGCGTGGGGTTGATGGCTGAAACCCGTATGTTTGTGAAGATCCTCCGGGCTGTCGGCATCAAGAGCTATACGGTGGGCTGCAAGGTCGGCGCGGTTGATAAATGCGAGGTCGGTGTCCCGAATGAGAAGAAACTCAACGGTGGTACGGGACATGAGTCCATGTGCAATCCGATCATGCAGGCAAAGGTGCTTGAGGCGGAAGGGACGGATTTCAATATTGTGATGGGGCTTTGTGTCGGTCATGACACGATGTTCCTGAAATATTCCCATGCACCGACAACGGTGATGGTTGTCAAAGACCGGGTGCTTGGCCATAACCCGGTCATGGCGCTTTATACTGCTGAATCGATGTATTCGAAATTCAAGACAGAACTTAATCTTAAATAGCGTCTTGCTGAAAGCGGGATTGACAGGCTGATGGGATAGGATGGCTATCGATCCCATTGCCTGTTTTCCTTTCTGCCGTCAGCATCTATAATCCAGAAAGCCTGATATCGATTGAAAACACTGTGCGTAGTTACTGATGAAAAGCGATCCAAACCGATTCCTGGTTCCGGTCTTGCCGGATCTTGACGCTGTCAACGCGGTTATCCGTGAGCAGATGCATTCGGATATCGTGCTGATCGGGCGGATTGCCGACTACATCATCAATGCAGGCGGTAAACGTATCCGTCCCATCCTGCTGCTGTTGATGGCGAAGGCCTTCGGTTATCAAGGCAGGCAGCATCAGACGCTGGCGGCGGTCGTCGAGTTCATCCATACGGCAACCCTGTTGCATGATGATGTTGTCGATGAGGCGGGGCTGCGCCGGGGTTTGCCAAGTGCCAATGCCCTGTTTGGCAATGCCGCCTCGGTGCTTGTCGGCGATTTCCTCTATACAAGGGCTTTCCAGATGATGGTCTCTGTCAACAGTATGCCTGTCCAGCAGGTGCTGGCAGATGCGACCAACCTCATTGCGGAAGGCGAGGTCATGCAGCTGATGAATGCCCGGTCTGCCGATTTGGATGAGACCGGTTACCGGCGTGTCATTTATGCGAAGACCGCCAAGCTTTTTGAGGCTGCCTGCCAGTTGGGCGCAATGACCGCAGGGGCTTCCGTTCAGCAGACGGCATCTGCCATTGCCTATGGACGGGCATTGGGCAATGCGTTCCAGCTGATTGATGACCTGCTGGATTATGCAAGTGATGCGGATACGATGGGCAAGCAGGCGGGCAACGACCTGAAAGAGGGCAAGATGACCCTGCCATTGATCTGGCTGATGCAGAACGGTGATGAGGCGCAGAAGACCGCTATCCGCCGGAGTATTGAGGAAAATGACGGATCCTGTTTCGAGACGGTGTTTGATGCTGTCCGCAACAGTGGGGCATTGGACTATACCTATCAGATGGCGAAACAGGAGGCGGAGATGGCTGTCAATGCCATTGCAGGGCTGCCCGATAGCCAGTACCGGCAATCTCTGATAGAATTGAGCCTGTTTTCAGTGGAGCGGGACTATTGACCTGCCCTGATGAGGCGGGGTGTAGCTTAGCCTGGTAGAGCGCTACGTTCGGGACGTAGAGGCCGGAGGTTCAAATCCTCTCACCCCGACCACCTTTTTCCTTCCAACAGCAATCTTTTCTTGAGAAGAATCTTTGTTTCCAACAGGAATTCCCCTGAAAAAGAGGGAATTGCAAAGGATTTTCGATTGTCTTTTCGGTATTTCTTCATGAAAAAAGGCTGGCATTGACCTGATGCGATGCGGAAAATCATCCAATTAGGTGTAGAATCACCGAATTGTCCAGTCTTCAGTATGAGGAAGGACTCGTTTTATTAACCGAACCCCTCTGCCTGAGGGGAGTACCCAGTTCAACCAACGAAAAGACAATCGGAATTCCTATGTCCAATCAAATCAAGATTTCCAGCGGGGAATTTATTCCTCTCGAAATGCACAAAGTGCGAATCGTCCAGAAACTGAATCTGCTCCCAGTTGAAGAACGCCTGAAAGCCATCGAAGAAGCAGGCTACAACTCTTTCCTGTTGAACAACCGTGATGTCTTCATGGATATGCTGACCGACAGTGGCACCAATGCCATGTCTGACCAGCAGCTTGCCGCCATGATGATTGCAGATGACGCCTACGCAGGTTCGGAATCTTTCAACCGCCTGAAAGCGGCTGTTGAAGAAGTACTGGGTACAAAATATTTCCTGCCGGCCCATCAGGGACGCGCGGCAGAGCATATCCTGGCAAAGGCTTTTGTGACCGACGGTTCCATCGTGCCGATGAATTTCCATTTCACGACAACAAAGGCATTGATCATGTATGCTGGTGGCCGTGTTGAGGAATTCTTCTATGATGTTGCCGGTCAGGTCAAATCCGACCATCCGTTCAAGGGCAACATGAACATTGAGAAACTGGTTGCCTGCATTGAAGAGAACGGTGCTGGCAAAATTCCGTTTATCCGTATGGAGGCTGGCACCAACCTGATTGGCGGTCAGCCTTTCTCCATCGCCAATATGCGTGAAGTCCGCAAAGTCTGCGATAAATACGGCATTCCTCTGGTCCTTGATATCTCCCTGGTCTGTGAAAACATGTATTTCAACAAGACCCGTGAGGAAGAATTCAAGGATAAGGATCCAGGGGAAATCCTGCGTACCCTGTGTGACCTGTCTGACATTGTCTATTTCTCAGCCCGCAAGATCTGCTGTTCCCGTGGTGGTGGTATCGCAACCAACAACAGGGAACTGTATCTGAAGATGCGTGACCTGGTTCCTCTGTTTGAAGGTTTCCTGACCTACGGCGGCATGTCTGTCCGTGAAATCGAGGCGATGGCGGTTGGTCTGCGTGAAGCGACCGATTTCAATATGATCCGCCATTCCCCGGAATTCATCAAATACCTGGTTGAACGCCTGGATGCGAAAGGCATTCCTGTCATTACGCCGCCAGGGGGCTTGGGCGCCCATCTGGATGCCCGTGGTTTCCTGCCCCACCTGTCTTCCCATGAATATCCAGCAGGCGCACTGACGGCAGCCATGTACATTGCCGGTGGTGTCCGTGGCATGGAACGTGGCACAGTCTCCATGGAACGTGAACCGGATGGTACTGAAGTGCCGGCAGAAGTTGAACTGCTGCGCCTGGCGTTCCCACGCCGCGTGTTCACCCTGTCCCAGACCAAGTACCTGGAAGACCGCATTGAATGGCTGTACAGGAACCGTAACCTGATCGGTGGTCTCAAGTTCGTTGAAGAACCGCCTGTCCTCCGTTTCTTTGTCGGCCGTCTGGCACCGACTTCCGACTGGCCGCAGAAACTGGTTGCGAAGTTCCGCGAAGATTTCGGCGACAGCCTGTAACCTTATCTGCGGATAAAACAACAGAAACCCTCTTGCCTCAGGCGGGAGGGTATTTTTTTGCCGTATGGTTGGGAAAGCGGACAGGCACTTCCAGATGCGGACTGCCTAATCAAGCTATGCGTACTCTATAACATTACAGATGTCCCCTGGGCATTTGGTTTTACAAAAAATACTGATGTTATTATACCTACAAAGCATGAATCAGAAGTAATTAGAAAATACCGCTCAGAAACTGATATGCAACAAGCAGTCGACAAGCTCCTCGGAGTTAATCAAAACTATTCCAAGAATATTCTAACCTCGTAAAAAAACATTTTCCCAAAGTCCTCGATATCGCCGGGGACTTTTATTAATTATTCATTTAACTTTTGCTTTTCATTAATATATTCAACAATATCACGAAGCCCTTCATCATCAAAACTACTGTAATAGTATTCCATTAATTCAGATTATACCAAAAACTGGTAAAGTTGATATATTAAGTTTATGCCAATGCAACAAGAATTATCAAAGAATTGATTTATTTGAAAAAAATTATCATAAAACAAATATTCCCTTGGATACAATATCTAACAAGCCTATTATTAATTCTATTCAGGATATCCAAGATTCAAACATTGCCTCAATAAACGAAAAATTTAACAAGAAAAAAGAAGAAATGGAAAAACATGCTAAAGAGGTAAAAGACAATTTGAATGATTATATAAAATCAAAAGACCCCGAACAACTAAATGAAAAATATGAAAACTATATATCTTTAAATAATAAAATTATATCATTAATTGAAAGATTTTTTAATTCACTTAAAATAATAGATAGTCAATCAATTAAATTAAATATATTAAACAATTCAGGTTTTAATGCTAATTTTCAAAAAACACCTAATAGCTATTTGCTTAAATCTTCTATTGATGTTTATTATCAGCAAGCAATTAAATATTTCTCCAGCGAATATATAATATCTGAGGCATCAGTCCCAGAGCAATTAAAACAAAAATTTTTTTATTCTCCTTCAAATACTGTAACTTGCTTTTTGGATTTAGGAAATAAAATTTATGTATCAAACACTAAAAAAAATCCGAATATGATATTATATAATTTGAATGATTTAAATTCTAAATTAAAAATATGTATTATGGCTCATTCACAAAATGTAGATTGGATCATCAAAACAAGTAATAATAATTTAATTTCGTGTGGAGATGAAGGTGTGATTAAAATTTGGCCTATAATTTCAGAAAAAATTTTCTCAGAAATAGACAAAAGTAAAGCAGATCCCAAAAATCCTAATTTAATTAATTACTTTTTAGAGCCTTTATGCGAATATCATTCAGAATTACAAGATATGAAAAATATTAAAAAATTGTTAAATCTTTCAGAAAATACATTTTTAGCGTTATGTGAAAAAAATATATCCTTATTTAATTATTCAATAGAAGGCACAAATGCAAGTATTAATTTAAAAATAAAAAAAGACAATTTTGAATTAGTTGATTTAATAGTTATCCAAAAAAATAATGAAAGAATGATTGGAGCATATTCTAAAAATAAATTATATCTTTTAAATATTGAAACTTTAGAAATCATAAAAGAAATGGATATTAATAATTGTCCTGAAAAAAATTGTTTAATTCAATTAAATGAAAGAGAAATAATGATTCCTCAAAAAGATCCTGAGCCTAATCTAATTGTAGTAGATATAAATAATTTTAAAATAAAATTCACTATAAAGAATAATAAATACACTGATTATTTATATAAATTAAAAGATGGAACATTTATTCAAAGTGGACCTAAAGGAATATGCAGATATTTGATTTGTAATTATGTAGAATTGCCTATTTTATATAAACCTTTCAATGATACTGAATTTGATTATCCTTATGATTGCTATGAGAAGATTTCTTGTTTGAAAGAATTAGATGATGGAAATTTGATGTTATGTGTAGTTATAGGAAAAATGTCAATTTCTAACTTAATATTTATATAAAAATCAAATTTTGATTTTTTGGATTATATCATTTGGGTATTGTTAAATATTTAATTTAATAAAATAAAATTAAAAATCAAAATCAAATTGATTTTTGGGGATTGGGGATTGGGGATTGGGGATTGGGG
>CALGGD010000059.1 GCA_937916185.1 uncultured Oxalobacter sp.
AATGGCCGGGATGTCAAACCGGTGACGCCACCCTGCCGCAATCCGGCTGAGCGCCAGGCGGGTATCAGGCACCACCAACGCCGGCAGCGGATAATTGTCCGGCAGCCGTTCAGCCACCACAGCGGCAACACCTTTGCCGACCAGTTCAGGCAGGAAATCATGGGCATCGAAGTTTTCGCCTTTGAGCGCGACAAACAGGCTGCCCGGTGTCAGCTTCCGGGTATCCGTACTGACACCATCGAATGCGGCATCGGCAGTCACCCGCCCCCCTTCAACCCATGGCAGGATCTGTGACAGGGAAGCCTTGATACCGGTTCCCTTCCCTCCCTGCTGACGCCTTTCCAGCGCCTTCTGTACATGGTCTGCATCCAGGAACGGATATTTCTTCCCTTTGATTTCCTGATAGGTTTCGTGTCCTTTGCCTGCCAGGAAGACCACATCGTTGTTGGAAGCCTCAGCAACAACCTGCCGGATGGCTTCCGCCCGGTCTGGCACCACAACAGGCGTATGCTTCATGCCTGCGGCAATCTGCCGGATGATTTCCATGGGTTCCTCACTGCGGGGATTGTCACTGGTCACGACAACCCTGTCCGCCTGTTCCGCCACCTCCCCTATGATGCCAATGGCGCAGGTAAGAAGAGCGATGCCGTGCCCCCATCTGGGGACGTTTGCCTGGGTCACGGTCGCCGCCACAGCCAAAGACACACCAGAGTTTCCCCTGGCGGGCATCAGCGACCTGGCGCAAAGTCTCCAGCCCCTTCTCCATGGCATCCGGGGTATGGGCGAAATCAATCACAACCAGCGGGGCATCCCTGCCACCCATCCGCTGCATCCGTCCCGGTGGCGGCTGCAGATCCGCCACAGAGGCAACCGCATCCTGCCAATCGACACCGGACGCCAAGAGGACGCCCAGCACGCCGAGCACATTGCTGATATTGAAACGGCCGACCAGCTTGGGGCTGACTGACGCTGACCGCCCATTGAAATGGATGGTGAAATCGACACCGTCATCGCGGTTCTGGATATCCGTTGCAGACAGGGTCGGCATACCGGCATCCACGTTTTCCAGCGTATAGCCTGTCAGGGACAGCCTGCCTGCGAGTTCGCCTGCCAGCTCACGACCCATCGCATCATCCAGGTTCAGCACCGCATGTTCCAGCCCCGGCCAATCGAACAGGCGGCGTTTCGCCGCACGGTAAGCCGCCATATCATGGTGGTAATCCAGATGGTCACGGGGGGAATTGGTGAACATCACCATATCAACCGGCAGGCCGTTCAGGCGGCCTTGGTCGATGCCGATGGATGAAGCTTCCATCGCCACACAGGCCACGCCATCCGCCCGCAGATGCGCCAGATGGCGCTGCAGCTGTACCTGGTCCGGTGTGGTATAACCCGTCACTTCAGGTTCTCCGCCCACCCCGTCCTCGAAAACCGTAATCCCCAACGTCCCGATCACGGCTGTTTTCCTGCCAAGGCGTGACAGTGCCTGTCCCATCCACTGGGTGCAGGAAGTCTTGCCGTTTGTGCCTGTCACTGCAATCACCAGCATGGCATCCGCCGGTGCACCGTAGAACGCTGAAGCGATGGGGCCGGCATTTTCCTTCAGCCCTGCCACCCCGATATGCGGCACCTGCCATTCAGGATGCCAGGCAAACCCTTCTGATTCATAGACCACGGCAACCGCGCCATTCCGGATGGCGTCGGCGACGTAATGCCTGCCGTCGGCAGAATCCCCCTCATAAGCAAAGAAGACACCATTATGGACATCAGGGGCAATGGCACGGGAATCAGAGAAAATCTCCCCGCCGGGACAGTTTTCCCTCAGCCATTCCACGGTTGTCTGGACAGTTCCACTCATCTCCCTGTCTTCCTATGCATCTGGTGGAATATTCATGGCACGCATGATTTCCGCCGCCAGCTTTGAAAACACCGGCGCGGCAACCGTACCGCCAAAATGACCGGCAACCGGTTCATCGATCATGACGGCGATAATGACCTTCGGATCGGAGATAGGTGCCAACCCGACAAACGAGCCGACGTATTTCCTGACATAACGCCCGTGTTCAATCTTGTAAGCGGTCCCTGTCTTGCCGCCGACCCGGTAGCCAGGGACATGCGCCAGTTTCGCCGTACCGCCTGGGCCGACCACCAGTTCCAGCATATGGCGCATCTGTTCAGCGGTCTTCGGCGAGATGATCTGCTGCCCTTCAGGCGTTTCATCCCGTTTCATGAAAGTCAGGGGGATCATGTCGCCGTTACGGGCGAAAATCATGTAAGCCCGTGCAATCTGGAACAGGGAGACAGACACACCGTGACCATAACTCATCGTTGCCTGCTCAACCGGCACCCAGGACTTGTAAGGGCGGAGACGGCCCGGTGTCGCCCCCGGGAAACCGAACTGGGGCTGCTGGCCGAAACCGACGGAAGAAAGCATTTCCCACATTTCCTGCGGCGGGAACATCAGGGCAATCTTGGCGGTGCCGATATTGGAGGACTTCTCGATGATCTGGTTGACCGACAGGGTGCCATGCGCATGGGAATCACCGATGGTGGCGGTACCGATGGTCATCTTGCCGCCATTGGTGCTGATCATGGTGTTCGGTGTCACCTTGCCCCGGTCCAGCCCCATTGCCACCGCAAACGGTTTCATGATGGAACCGG
>CALGGD010000060.1 GCA_937916185.1 uncultured Oxalobacter sp.
TATCAGCGGCAGCTGAATGTGAAACGGGTGAGGCAGATTGCCAGGCATTTTGACGAGCGTATCGCCAAAATGCCTGCCAACCTGCCACCCATCCACAGACTTTCGGAATCTGACCTGATGATGGACATTCCGGAAGGGCTGCCTTCTGAACTGCTGGAAAAAAGGCCGGATATCCGTCAGCATGAACAGCTGCTGAAAGCCGCCAATGCCGATATCGGTGCTGCCCGTGCCGCTTTCTTCCCGCGTTTCACGTTGACAGGTTTCGCCGGAACGATGAGTTCCTCTTTCTCCAGCCTTTTTGACCCGCATTCCGGTGCATGGGTCTTCACACCACAGATGACCCTGCCGATTTTTGACACCGGCAGGAACATCGCCAACCTGGACCTGTCCGAAGCAAGGAAAAACATCGCTGTCGCAGAATATGAAAAATCCATCCAGGTTGCTTTCCGTGAAGTCGCTGATGCACTGGCCGCCCGGGAATGGCTGAATGAACAGGTCAAGGCCCAGGAGGGCGTGCTGAATGCGGAAACAGACCGCCACCGCCTGGCAAAGGCACGCCTTGCAAACGGCATCGCCGGTTCCCTTGAGGTCTTGGATGCCCAGCGCCAGAAATTCGCCGCTGAACAGTCCCTGGTCGATGTCCGGCTGCTCCGGATGGTCAATGCGGTCGAGCTTTACCGCGCCCTCGGTGGCGGTTATCACCAGCCGGACCCTGTCAAGCTGAACCCCTGATTCTGCTTCCCTGCCTGTTTTTCCCTCCGATGCCCGTCAATCTGCGGGCATCATCTTATCCAGGCCGGTTTTCCTGGCAGTCCTGCGCTGATGCCGTTCAATCGACTTGCGGACAGCCGCATCCTCTTCGGATGCCCCCCCGCCAACAAGATGGCTGGAACCATCCGCATAATTGATGGCAACACCTGGCTGGATGTTGTAGGCATAGACATTGAAATGGACTGCCCCTTCATCCTCAAGGCTCCACGCCTCCATCAAGGCACCCTCTGCAACCAGATTGTCTTCCCTGAAAACCGGTGTCACCCGGTACAGGACATGGTTGCCGGTTTTCCGCACATATTCAGACACCTGGTTCTCAAACGGCAGCATGCCCACCACATTCATATACCGTGTGCAGGTAATCAGGTTCCAACGAAAATGAATGGATAAAAAGGCTTGAGCCGGCGATTTTGCCAATTTCTTTG
>CALGGD010000061.1 GCA_937916185.1 uncultured Oxalobacter sp.
TCTCTTCTGTAACTTCTACAACAGCCGTTGAGGCTTCTGCCTCATGCTTATCGGTGAACACGGTCTGGATCAGTTTAGACCCCAGCGAGCGGCGGATAATTGCCATCTTGCCCCGTTCAAGCATCGGTTTATGGACATAGAACTCGTCTGGATTGACTGCCCCCTGCATAACGGTTTCACCCAGGCCATAGCTGGAAGAGATGAATACGACTTCCCGGAAACCGGATTCGGTATCCAATGTGAACATGGCGCCTGCCGCTGCCCGGTCGGAACGGATCATCTGCTGGATGCCGACAGACAGGGCGACCTCTGAATGCCTGAACCCACGGGTCTGACGGTATGAGATGACCCGGTCACTGTAAAGGGAAGCAAAAACCAACTTGACGGCATGAAGGACATTCTCGGCACCGACAATGTTCAGATACGTTTCCTGCTGACCGGCAAACGAGGCGTTGTACAGGTCTTCTGCCGTGGATGAGGAACGGACGGCGACAGAAATCTCCGCATTCGGGACACTGCTGACCATCTGGTTGTAGCTGTCGAGGATTTCCTGTTCCAGCCGGGGCTGCAAAGGTGTACCGGTTATCCATTGACGGATTTCCGAACCCGCTTCAGCAAGGGCCTGGACATTGGCAACATCAACCCCTGCCAGACGGTCTTCAATGCGTTTTGCCAAAGTCGGCCCACCATCCATGCTGTAAGACAGGAAATCGCGGAATGCCAGTGCTGTTGTAGCAAATCCCGCCGGGACACGGACTCCTTTTCCAGACAGCTGGCTGATCATTTCACCAAGAGAGGCATTCTTGCCTCCGACCAAGGATATGTCAGTCATCCGAAGCTGATTGAAAGGAATGACATAAGCAGACTGTTTGTCTTGGATAGGGGAGGCAGTTTCTGGCATTTTGTTCTCCTGCAATGAATCCGGCGGTATGGCGCCAATTTATGGCCCCCGCTTCTCATTTAACTGAGCGTCTGATATTGATTGCTTATTGTACTGCGATGGTGATGTTATTTCCCATCATTTCATGCTAACTTTACAATTATTTTCAGGCTTTTCCGAGATTCGATTATGACAGCACAGCAGGATATCCCTTCCAGGATGGTTTATATTGTTTCCGATGGCACCGGCATCACCGCTGAGGCGCTGGCGCGTTCCATCCTTTCCCAATTCAACCTGACTTATTCGCGTATTTATATCCCTTTTGTCGATACCCTGAAGAAGGCTCAGACGGCCCGTTTGCAGATCCAGGCTGAATTTGACCGGACAGGGGTCCCTCCGATTGTGTTCTCAACCCTGGTCATCCAGGAACTGGTGGATGAGATACGGTTGGCAAAGGCGCTGCATCTGGATGTCATCCAGCCTTTTGTGGAACCCCTGAAACAGGAATTGGGCATTGCACCGAAACAGGAAATCGGATTAAGCCATCAGAATATGGAAAACGAGGAGTACAAGCTCCGGATGGAAGCCATCAATTTCACATTGGCGCATGATGACGGCATTTCTGAGCAGAACCTGGAAGAAGCGGATGTCATCCTGATTGGTGTTTCCCGGAGTGGCAAGACACCGACAAGCCTATACCTTGCGATGCAGTATGGCCTGAAAGTTGCAAACTACCCTTTGATTCCTGAAGACTTTGAGCGTAGGGACCTGCCGCCATCCCTCCAAGCGCAGAAACATAAGCTGTTTGGGCTGACCATCCAACCTGAACGGCTGTCGAAGGTACGCAATGAACGCCGCCCAAACAGCCATTATGCTTCCCTCGCAAACTGCCAGCGTGAAGTGGCTGAAGCGGAAAGGATGATGTTGATGAACGGCATCCAGTTCCTGTCATCAACCTCAAAATCCATTGAGGAGATCTCAACGGCGATTGTCAGCAAGATGCGGGCTTATTCAACCCAGTCAATCAACCTTTCCGCTGATTCGATCGCGCACTTCAATCTCAAATGATTCTGCATAGGGTTGGGCAATGCCCAATCCCTGTGCTGTCCTGCCATTGAGCATCAGCACCCTGTCATCGAAACCATGCCCCCGGTCACGCAGGTTGCGCTGGTGCTGTGAATCGTGATGGCGGAGCAGCTGCCCTTTCCAAGCGGCTTCTTCCCGGCCAAATGCAATGTAGTAATCCTTGCGCATATCGACTGTCTTGACATCACTGTTGAGCATCAATGCTATCGGCCATGCCATACGTCCGGCAATCTCCCGCATCATACGGCACATATCACGATGGGCCCGGTTGGTGTCATTGCCATGCGGCATAAAAAGTATATCCGGCCTGAGTTCCTGGACAATGGCTTCAAGGGTCTTGATGTTGCTTTCAGTGTAATCAACCTGGTCATCAGGCGCATTCTCCAGAGCCAGTATCCGGTAATGGTCTTCCGGCAAACCAAAGAAGGCAAAACTCGCCTGCTGTTCCCGGTTCCGAAGCTGTGTCCTGTCCTGTTGGGTCATCCCTGCACCATAGACCTTGTCGATACCACTGCCGGTCTGTGCCACAACGGCATAAAGCTCATGCCCCGCTTCTTTCAGGCAACGCAAGGTCATGCTGATGGCATCGAAGTCATCAGGATGGGGGGCTGTCACCAGCAGCCGGTATTTCTGCCGCCACGGGATGGTCCTTAAGTCAACAGGGTTTTCTGGAATGCTTGGAAATAGAATATCCATGGTTCAGTCTTCTTTTCGGGGTTGTCTTTCAAGTATCCGACAGACAGGCGCATAGGAACGCCTATGCACAGGCGAAACACCATGTTTCTCCAGCTGCTGGAGATGATACGCAGTGGGGTAACCTTTATGGCGGTCAAAGCCATATTCAGGGTACCGGGCATGCAGTTCCATCATCATGGCATCACGCGCCGTTTTTGCCAGGATGGAAGCTGCTGATATTTCAGAGACCTTGGCATCCCCCTTCACAATGGCTTCGGCTGGAACAGTCAGCCCCTTGGGGGTACGGTTGCCATCAATCAGTGCAACGGTCGGTTTGACTGGCAAGGATTCAATCGCACGTTTCATAGCGAGCATGGATGCCCAAAGAATATTCAACCGATCGATTTCTTCAATTGTGCAGGAAGCGATTGCCCATGCTTTTGCCTTCCGTTTGATTTCCGGTGCCAAGGCATCACGCTGTTTCTCAGAAAGCTTCTTGGAATCCCTCAATCCTTCAATCGGATTGTCTGGATCCAGTATCACCGCTGCCGCATAGACAGGGCCTGCAATCGGCCCCCTGCCTGCCTCATCAGCGCCACAGATGATTTCTGCATCAGCGGTACTTTCCGGGAATAGGGACAAGGTCTGTAAATCAGCCATTTTGGATGACATCAAGGATGGCTTCCGCGCTGGTCTGTGCCATATTCCGCAGAAGGGAATGGTGCATATCGGTGAAACGTTGATGCAGGTTACGGCGGTTCTTCTCATCGGTCAACTGATACCAGAGGGCATCAGCCAGTTTCTGACCGGTCGCCTCATCCTGGAACAGTTCAGGGACAATCATTTCGCCCGCAAGGATATTCGGCAGTCCAACGGGCGGGGTGACAACACGGCGGGCAATCTGCCAGGTCCCCCACATCATACGGTAACCAATGACCATCGGTTTTTTCAGCAAGGCTACCTCAAGGGTCGCTGTGCCTGAAGCGACAAGCACAGCATCAGCGGCGGCGATGGCTTTCTGTGACTGTCCCTGGATAATTTTGAGTGGCAGCTGGTCAAACCTGTTTTCTTTCAGCAACTGCCTGAAGTAGGTATCCTGACGTTCTCCCGCCATCGGGACGACAAACTGGAGGGATGCATCGCGTTCAAGCAGGATTCTGGCGGCTTCTATGAAAGAGGCGGTATGGTATTTCAGCTCTGACATCCGGCTGCCAGGCAGGATGGCAATCACCGGCTTACCGCTGTCGAGCTGAAGCTCCTGACGTGCCCCTGCCATATCAGCCTGCATGGGAATGGCCTCTGCCAAGGGATGCCCGATGCAGGTGACGGGTATCCCGGCTTTCTGGTAAATCGTTTCTTCAAACGGGAACAGCACCAGGATACGGGAAACCGCCTTGGCGATGGTCTTGATACGGCCACTGCGCCATGCCCATATGGAAGGACCGACGACATGAACGGTCTTGATACCGGCCTGGCGGAGCTGGACTTCCAGCCCGAGATTGAATTCCGGCGCATCAATCCCGACAAAAACATCGGGATGGTCGGTCATAACGGTATCCCGCAGGCTGTTACGGATATTCTTGATTTCCCTGAAATGGGCAAAGACTTCGAAAAAGCCGTTGACCGCCAGTTTTTCCATCGGCCATTTACTGACAAAGCCATGCTTTGCCATACGCCTGCCACCGATGCCGTAGAAGGATGTTTCAGGCACTCTGGGACATAAGGCGGACAGGATTGCATCGCCAAGGATATCTCCGGAGATTTCCCCCGCCACCATGGCGATTTTTCCCATATTCCTGTCCCTCTCTGGACTGACGCCGCACCC
>CALGGD010000062.1 GCA_937916185.1 uncultured Oxalobacter sp.
TCTTGAACATATCAATCAACGCATACCGAAACCATCGGCAATCCTCATCATTTCCACCGACTGGCTGCAGAGCCACTTGATGGCGGCATCCCATTGTTTCCTGTCCGAGAAATCAAGGGACTTTGAAACCCTGAAAGAAGGCGTCTTCTTATCTGCGCCACTCCAGTAAACCGGGCCATCCAACCGCGTCTCAATCGCATCCCGGTAATTCTCATAACGGGCATAGACTGTTTTGTCTTCCGTATAAAGCTGGATGGCAAGGTTTTTCCGGCCGGGATTGCATCCCAGCCGCAGCGAATGCGCCGGAATCTCGACACGCGGGAAGAAATCCCCCACCTTGTTTTCCCTGCCAGAAGTGAAATCCTGGAGCCGCTGGTCGCCCATTGCCGCTTCCTTGAACAGGCGCCAGAACTTGATGTAAAGCGCTTCATATTCAGGCAGGACCTTCCATTGACCGACATCCTGGATACCGGTCAGGTCAATGAAATACTGCCTCAGTGCCGCAAGCAGCTCACGGGGGACATCGTCAATGGACTCATAGACAATCTTGTTCCTGCCGCGCTTGCGTCGGGAAGACTCGCTTTCCCGGCCGATATTGAACTGCACCTCATTGCCCGCGGCATCCCCTCCCCAGACACTGAACCACATACTGTCACGGAACTGCACCTCATAAACTGCAACCGTCCTGCCTGTCTGGGCATTCTGCACCAGGTAACGGACACGGTTTTCACTGAACTCAGTCTCCACCTGGTCCCGTGGGAGGATGGCGTTCAACCGCCTGAAGAAATCCTTCGCCGTATCCAGCATGGCGGCGGCAAACCCCCCGTTCTGCATACCTGCGAAGAAATCCTCAAACGAATTGACAGCCGTCACTGTTGATGCCTGCTGTTCATCATTGACAGAAGTGATATGCGAAATCTCAAGCACCTTCCGCAGGAAAGGGGCGGTATTGCCCCGCTCACTGCCACTGTCCGGGGAAGCCGCCTGGTGTTCATCGATGATCCTTACAATCAACGCCAGCAGGGAACAGATCATCATCCGGCGTTTCTTCATCCAGGAATCACTGGAAACCAGCGAATCAATGGCAAAATCAGACGGGTCGATCAGATACTTCCCGGCATCGTTATCCTGTCCGTCGTCCGCATCATCCTCCCCATCATCATCCTTGCCATTCCTGTCATCCTCCTCATCGCGTTTTTCCGCCGGCTTTGCCCATAGATACAGGTTCGGATAGCGGACCAGCTGTTCATACAGCGCAGGATAGGCCACCTGGATGCTCACCACCGCCAGCAGGAGCGCCAGATAAATTTCCTGCTGCAGGATATTGCTCTGCCCCTTCCCCTTCCGCCGCTGGGAAATCTCATGCACCTTATGGATCAGGGACAGCGTATTCAGCATCCGCTTGATGGAACGGGGGTTCCTCCCACAGGTCATGATGGTCAGCTGGTCAAGCGTATCCACAAAATGCTGGTGCGTCAGCATCTCCGGCGGACAGAAACTGATCTGCCTCAGGTTTTCCCTCAGGTAACTTCCCGTCTGGTAGCTGTCCATCGGCATCCTGAACGTCAGCTGGATGATCTTGTCAAAGAAAGAGCGGAATTCCCGCTCATTCGCATCGGTCTTCTTGCCGAACCGTTTCTCCAGCCCCTTGACCACCACCTCATAATCGATTGCCAGCACAAAAATACAGTGGTTGACCTCAAACAGGTTCTTCAGCAGCGACAGGATCTGGACAGCAACCGGCGGGTCAAGGCGGTCCAGGTCATCAATGAAAAAGATGAATCCCTTCGCATTCTGGAAATTGGGATTCGCCAGGATTTCTTCCAGGTAATTGTCAACCGCCTCCTGCAGCTGGCGCCGGAAATGGGCAGGTCCCTTCTGCTGTGACTGGAGCATCTCACCGATACTGTCCAACGAAGACGGATCGACCCCAACCGTCGAAAGCCCGATCTTTGCGGCAGACATCGCAAAACCCGCCATTGAATTGATCAGGCGGCGCCCTGCCTCCTTGACCTTCGCCGATGAGCGCTGGAAATCGTTCATCTGCGCACTCAGCTCGCGGGTCACCCCGTCAATCACCGAAATCAGGGCATCCTTGTCATCCTTCAGCAGCGAATACTGCCAAGTGTTTATCCAGACCCCGACATAAGGCGCGTTATAGTTCAGGGACTCGTTTTCCCGTGTGATGCCATCATAAAGGGAGCTGTAATTGATGCAGAGGCGCGCCGCCACGGAATTCATCAATGAGGTTTTACCGCTCCCCCATTCCCCTTGGATGGCGATGGTTGTCGGTGCCTTCGCCTCGACCAGGAAATCTGAAAGCGCTTCTGCATAGGTGTTCTGACCGAGCTGGTCCTCCTCATCGGACATCAGCGGAGCATCGGTGACGTTGGATTGTGCCATGGCAATTTCTTCTTATTTTGATAACCAATAAGAACACCAAGGAGGAAACAAACCATCTCCTCATTGGTTTTTTCAACAAAATGGGAAAGTTACTTGGCTATTCTATTCTGCCATTTATTACTTTTCTGCCATTTTGCCTTGTAGTCACTGTTTGCTTTAAATACTTTCAAATCAGCTTTATATTCTGCATTAACCCAATATATTTTTTTATCAGCTTTATATTCTTGGTCAACGAAATACCAAAGAGCATCTCCTTTCGCCTTGTAATCGCTGTTAACCTCATAATAAATCAAATCGGCCTTATAGTCAGAATTGACCATGTAAACCTTTATATCAGCCTTATATTCCTGATTGGTGACAAATATCTTAGCCATTTAATTTCTCCTTTTTTCACTTGGTTAAAAAAAATGAAAAATCTTCAGTGTCAGAACTGGCAATCACGCTTTTTCGCAAAGAAATGCGCCTCTGAGTGTTCATAGTCAAAATAATGCCCTTCCATACAGCCTCCCACTGCATCCACATTGATACTGCCATCCCCATTCCTGATGGCATCCTCATCGATGGCGCCGGAATCGTATGTTATTTCGAAAGAAGTGGCGCTGATGGGTACGCCTTTCAGATTTTCGTACTGATATTTCTCAAGAAGCAGGTTGCCCAAATCAGAAGTGCCCCTTATACCCATTTCATAGATGTCATACGCCCAGTCCAGGAACATGGAATCGACATCATCCGAAGTTCTGTTGACGGATGTTGCAATGCAAGTCAGGAAAAGATATTTTATAAGTGAATTATTGAACGGTTCTCCTGCCTCAAAAGCATCCGGGCACAGACCGCCGACAACAGTATCCGCAAGCTTGGAGAATGCAGGGCAACCCTCTTCAGTTACCTCCCACAGGAAATCGTCTGAATAGACAATCCGGTAATGGCGGTCACCGACCTTCTCAATCCTGCACCGCCAGCCGTCTTCATCTTCTTCAAGCTCATCGCTTTCTTTCCTGTCATACTCAAAAATATAGCCTTTCTGACGGTCTTCAGACAGCTGGCTGGTGACGTGGACAAAGGAAGGGGGTGTGAACAATTCCTTGAGGTCATATGCATCATCATGGGTGAACTGGTAGGCATCCAATGTCAAACAGCTGTTTCCTGTGTAACTGAGATATTCATCATCCAGTTCATCCCATCCAAAGAAATCGATATCATCCGAACATCCGATTGAGATGCTGCGTTTCACACAGTTGACCTTCGCTGAAGGAGATTCCTTGGCAATCCCTCCGTCAACAGCCTGTTTCTCCGCTTTTCCCTCCGCCGGTTTCCCAGATGGTTCCCCTGCCTGCGCCTGACCCGCTGCCGCCTTCTTCAGTGAACCCATGGTCTGACCGTCATCCGCCAGCTTGCCGGAGACATCTTCAACCTGGACCTTGATGCCGAACTTCTCTTTGAGCAGCTTCTCGGCATTGCCGACCTTCATGTTGCCCCGGATCTCCACACTGGCTGAACCGGCAGGTACCCCTTCTGCACGGATGCTCGCGATTGTTGCCTCATCATCGGCAAATCTCGCACCGCGGTAGACACGGATACCGACACCGAATTCAGACCTGAACGATTCCTTCAAGGTCTTCACTTTCATACGACCACTGATTTTCATGGTTAAGCTCCTTTTGAAAAGATTCTATTATTGATTGACGAAACCCTATTTCGACTTGCCCCATGGCAATTCTGAGAAACCTGAGCACAAAACCAGACCCAATAGAACCACCATCACGGATAATGCCATCTTTATAATTAGCTATTTTTACTCATTTTAATTTTTGTTTAGATTGTTATTCACAATACAAATAATAGAGGAATATCATTCCTCTGGAAAAAACTGTTTAAACAGGTGTTCTGAATCAAATCTCATATGTGATGGGAAGTTTTTCCCTTTAAAATAATCATAAGCAGCTAAATAAATTTCCTTTGTTCTGTTTTCTTCAGGAACTCTGTCAAATCCACCGTTCTGAATTGCTGCCAAATAGATTTCTTGTGTCCTTGAATTATCAGGCACATAATATAAACTAGCTCCTGTCTTTACAGCCACAAGGCAAAGTTCAGGTGTTTTCAGTTCTTCTGGAACAAACCACAATGCAGAACCAGTATTCTTCACTGCCTCAAGACAAAGTTCAGGTGTTAAATATCTAAATCAAAACAACCTACTCACTGATTACCCTTCTGCATAGAAAAAGGCTTTTTCATAGCCTGCTTCAAAATAATGCCCTTCCATACAATCTTCCAGGGCATCGAAGTTGAGACTGTAATCGCTATTTCTCAATTCTGATGCTGTTATTTCTCCTGTATCAAAATCCACTGTCATTGAAAAAGCAAGTTCAATACCGTTATCCATCATTGTGTCGTAATCATCCCTATCCATATAAGCAGCATCACAGTCTGAATAGGATTCCCTGACACTGAAATGTTTTCCATTTCGGTCAGCCGTGATGTCTTCAAAAATATCTCCACCCTCATCACCTGCTAGAATTTGTGGCAGAACAAGCTCTAATGGTCTATAAGAAAAGTCTCCATATGAAATGGTCACTGCATTCGGGTCATAGATATCAGATATTTCTTTGATGGATTTTAGAAAATCGTTACTCATAGCATTCAAACAGATCCTGTCTGTTGCAGTCAGACGATAACGTCTGTCACCAATCTTTTCTATTCTGGTGTCATCATCCTCTTTCCCTGTAAAGACGTATTCAATTGTGTAATCATTACCAATCCTGACACCTGAAATGTACTTTTCAATCACTGCTTGGGGACCTTCGCTCTCAATGAGTGAATAGCCTATATCAGAATCTACAACAGCATATCGTGTGATTATCAAACCATCTAAAGCACCTGTTGAAAGGTATGGGTATCCGTCATCTTCATCTATGTTGTTCCATTCCCATTCCCTCATCTGATCCATATTGTCAGTAACACCTATGACAAAAACGTTTCTGACACATAATTTCGCCAGTTCAAGCAATTCGCTGTCTGACTGCTTGGTGGACGGCTGTTTCTCCGCTTTTCCCTTCGCCGGTTTTTCTGCAACTTCCCCTGCCTGCGCCTGACCCGCTGCCGCCTTCTTCAGTGAACCCATGGTCTGA
>CALGGD010000063.1 GCA_937916185.1 uncultured Oxalobacter sp.
CTCTGACCGCCATAGAGCTTGTTGCCGACCTGGCGTTTCGCATAGTTGATCAGGATCCTGCGCTGCCCACTTTCGAAGAAAACGACGATGAAGGTGACGACAACGACAATCGCGCAGATCACCAGCGCCGTCAATGTGGTCATCGCACCGGTGCGGACCAGCTCGATCAGCCCGGTGATGGCATTCGGCAGTCCCGCCACGATACCGGCGAAAATCAGCATGGAAATCCCGTTGCCCAGCCCGTGTTCCGTCATCTGCTCACCCAGCCACATCAGGAACATGGTGCCTGTCACCAGGGTGACAACCGCTGTGAACCGGAAAACCCAACCGGGTTCCAGGACCAGCCCAGGCTGGGATTCGAGCGCGACTGCAATCCCGAGCCCCTGGAAAACCGCCAGGGCTAGTGTCCCATAGCGGGTGTACTGCGTCAGTTTCCTCCTGCCGGCCTCGCCTTCCTTTCTCAGGGCATCGATTGTCGGCGAGACGATGCCGAGCATCTGGACAATGATCGATGATGAGATGTAGGGCATGATGCCAAGCGCAAAGACTGTGAAGCGGGAGAGCGCACCACCCGAGAACATGTTGAACATGCCCAGGATGCCACCGGAATTCTGGTTGAACAGCTGGGAAAGCTGGTCTGAATCGATTCCCGGCACAGGGATATGGGCGCCCAGGCGGAACACAACCATTGCGATGATAAGGAACAACAGGCGTTTCCAGGGGAAACCGGCCATTGCCTTATTGGATGGATTGGATGACGTAGCCAACTGAATACCTCTGCTTTTCTGCTATCAGGCAACCTTGCCGCCTTTTTCCTCGATTGCGGCTTTGGCTCCTTTTGTAACAACAAGTCCGTTCAGGGTGATGCTCCTGCTGATTTCCCCGGACAGGATGACCTTGACGGTCTTGACCAGCCCGGAAATCAACCCCGCCTGTTTCAGGACGAGGATGTCGATGACATCCACACCCAGACGGTCCAGGTCGGAAAGACGGACTTCAGCACGGGTCTGCGCCGACAGGGATTTGAACCCGCGTTTCGGCAGGCGGCGCTGAAGCGGCATCTGCCCGCCCTCAAAACCGACCTTGTGGAATCCACCCGCACGGGATTTCTGGCCTTTGTGGCCACGACCGGCTGTCTTGCCAAGCCCAGAGCCGATACCACGGCCGACACGGCGCGCAGCTTTCCTGGAACCTTCTGCAGGCTTTAAATTATTCAATTTCATAATTTATCCTGTCTCCTCAATCAAAGTACCTGAACGAGATACTGAACCTTACGGATCATGCCGCGCACTGCCGGTGTGTCTTCCAAGGTGGAGACGGAATTCAGTTTACGCAGGCCAAGGCCACGTACAGTATCACGATGGGATTTCTGGGTGCCAATAAGGCTCCTGACCAATTTCACTGTAATCTGGTTAGACATAATCGATTACCTCACCCAATAATTTCTTCAATGCTTTTGCCACGTTTCGCAGCGACATCCGCAGGCGTGTTCATGGATTCCAGCGCGTTCAGGGTCGCACGGACCATATTGTATGGATTGCTGGAACCGAAGGATTTCGCAACAACGTTGCTGACGCCCATCACATCAAATATCGCACGCATCGCACCACCGGCAATCACACCGGTACCCTGCTTGGCAGGGTTCAGCATGACCTTGGATGCACCGTGCTTGCCGATGATGGTGTGCTGCAGGGTGCCGTCTTTCAGTGTCACCCGGAACATGTTGCGGCGGGCTTCTTCCATCGCTTTCTGGACTGCCAGCGGGACTTCCTTCGCCTTGCCTTTGCCCATGCCGATTCCGCCATTGCCGTCACCGACAACGGTCAGGGCGGCGAAACCCATGATGCGCCCCCCCTTGACAACCTTGGTGACGCGATTGATGGAGATCATTTTTTCGCGCAGCCCATCGTCATTGCGATCGCTCTGTGCCTTCTGTTGCATTTTTGCCATGGTTAATTTCCTCAGAACTTCAATCCTGCCTCACGGGCAGCTTCAGCCAATGCTTTTACACGACCGTGGTACCTAAATCCGGAGCGATCAAAAGCGACTTCAGTGATTCCAGCCTCAAGAGCTTTTTCAGCAACCCTCCTGCCGACTATCTGTGCCGCAGCGGCATTGCCGCCGCTCTTGC
>CALGGD010000064.1 GCA_937916185.1 uncultured Oxalobacter sp.
CCGTTGTCCTCCACGGCCTCGTTCACCACGTCCCAGCCGCGGACGCGCCCTCGGTAGCGGCCCACCACGGCGGCTATGTGCTTCTGGATGCGCTGTATCAGTTCGTCGCGCCCTACGGGCCCGCCATCGGCCCCCTTGAAGAACCAGCGAGGAGCCTGCGAGTGCCAGACGAGACAATGACCGATAGGCACCAGCCCGTTATCCTCGCAATAGCGAAGGAAGTTGTCGGCCCTGCGGAAGTCGAACTGTCCCTCCTCGGGTTGCAGTCCCTCCGCCTTCATGCAGTTTTCGGCCACCGCTGCATTGAAGTGCTGCCGCACTACGGCCGTGGCAGCCGAGTCCAGCCCGTCGCTTTGCCGCTGGTTGAGGGCTACGCCTATCAGGCAGTCGGGCCCGATTACTTCCTTCAGATTCTGGGCATGCAGGGGGGCAAGCGCGGAAGGCAAGGTCAGTAGTGCCAATAAAAGGTATTCTACTCGAGTCATGAATCAAGAAAGGTGTATATAATTATAATTGCAACAAATTACGAAAAATCTGACACGCCTGACACGTTTCTCACGGAAAAAGCACCCTCCGCCCTCAAGAATTGCATAAGAAGCATTGCACCGAATAATTTTCTTTTCTATCCTTGCGAAGAAGAACATATATGAAACTAAGCATGATGGTCAGACGGTTCTTCGTTCCAAAAACATCTATGGAGCATACGAAGAGAATATGCTCGCCGGGAAGGTTATCAGCGGAAGCCCCAGCACCAATCATCAGGGTGCACTCTTCGTCACAACCTCCTTCTTTGTTTATGGCAATCGCTGTTGCGCCTGCCCTCTTATCCGTTCTCCCGCTTCAGTTGCTCCAGTGCCCGGCAGAGTTGGTCGGGGCAACTCGTGGGCTTGTTGCCGCAACGGATACCGTCCAGCAGACCTATCACCTCCTCGGGTGTCTTGCCAATGACGAGTTTCGAAACGCCCTGCGTGTTGCCCGGGCAGCCGCCGTGGAAGAAGCAGTGGCTGATGCGCCCTTCGGCATCGGTCTCCACGTCGATGAACTTGCTGCAAGTGCCTTGTGTCTGGTAAAGCGTCTTCATTGGTCCGATTCTCAACCTATTCTTCGGGTTTCATGTTGGTATAGACGGTCTGCACGTCGTCGAACTCTTCCAGACGTTCCACCATCTTATTGATGGTCTCGCGCTGCTCGGGAGTGACGTCCTTCAGGTCGTTGGGGATGTAGGTGAACTCACCGCCGACTTCCTCGAATCCGTCTGCCTCCAGTTTCTTCTGGATTTCGCCTTGGACATTCACATCACCCTGGACGCCCAACACGCCACCCAAAGCGCCTTTACCGACAGCTGTGCCGATGGATTTGCAGGCTTGGGCAACGACCTCGATCAACTGTTTCAGGTTGGCGGGCACTGTCCCAGACCGACGGTCTTCCTCAATCAGGAACTGAGTCAGACTGATAAACCTATCTGCCATTGCATTTTCCTCTTTAATCATTGTCCCAGTGATTTGCCGATGATCTCACGGGTATCCCGGGAAAGGGACAGGCTGGCAATCTGCTGGAGTGTTTTCTGTGCCTGTCCACGCAGGGAAGGGATATACCGTTTCCATTGATCCATGCTGCGAGCAAGCCTTGCGGCGACCTGTGGATTGAACGTGTCGATTTCAGCCAGCACATCGCGCCAGAAAGCATAACCACTGCCATCCTCCGCATGGAATTGTGCCATATTGCTGTTGCAAAAGCCAAAAACCAGACTGCGTGCCCGATTGGGGTTCTTCAGGTTGAAAGCCGGGTGCGACATCAGCTTCCTCACTGTTGCTGTATCCGTGGTGGGGGAACTTGCCTGGAGTGTGAACCATTTGTCGATGACAAGCGGTTCCTGTTCATATTCCCGATAGAAATGGTCAATGAGTCCATTGGCATCAGCTGACAGGGTAGCCGCGCCAGAATGGATCAAGGCGGTCAGTGACGCCAGACGGTCTGTCATGTTGTCAGCGTTGTTGTACTGGTTGACCGCTATCTGGATGATATCCGGCCTGCCTGTTTCCAACAGGTAGGCGAGGGCAAGGTTCTTCAATGCCCGCTTTCCGGCATCCTGAGGGGCTGGCGAATAGATGCCTGGTGTCTGGTTGTCCTGATAGGCAGTCAGCCATTCGGATGCCAGTTTGATTGCCAGTTGCTGGCGGACGGACTGCCTTGCGGCGTGGATTGCCTTGGGGTCGATGGCATCCATCTTTTCGGCAATCATCATTTCGCTCGGCAGTGTCAGTGCCAGTGCACGCAGGGCAGGGTCAAGGGAGCTGTCTGTCAGCACTGAACGGAATGCCTGGACAAAACCGTCATCCAGGATCAGAGGCAATCCCTTCTGGGCAGCATCCGTCAAGGCAAGCAGGCGGTTCAGTGCCAGAAGCTGACCGGCTTCCCAACGGTTGAATGGGTCACTGTCATGAGCAAGCCTTAACAGCAGTGCATCATCAGGCTGATCGAATTCCAAGATGACCGGTGCTGAGAAATCCCGCAGTGCTGAAATGACAGGCTTTTCAGGGATGTTGCGGAAGGTGAATGTCTGGGAGGTTTCCGTCAGTTCCAGGATACGGGTTGTGCCAGACTGGCTGTTGCCCAGAGCCAAAGCCATGTCTTTGCCGTTGTGGTCCAGCAGACCAACAGCGACAGGAATGAGGTAGGGCTGTTTTTCCGGCTGTCCAGGGGTGGCAGGGCAGGATTGGGTCAGCGTGATGGCAAGTTCCTGTTTATCGGCGTCGTATTGGCTTTCCAGTTTCACGCGGGGGGTGCCTGCCTGACTGTACCAGCGTTCAAACTGGGACAGGTCTTTGCCATTCGCATCTGCCATGGCTGCCAGGAAATCACTGCATGTCACCGCATGGCCATCGTGCCGTTTGAAATACAGGTCCATACCCTTGCGGAATCCGTCACGTCCCAGAAGTGTCTGGTACATGCGGACGACCTCTGCGCCTTTCTCATAGACAGTGACTGTGTAGAAGTTGTTGATTTCCTGATAGGCGTCTGGACGGACAGGATGTGCCATGGGGCCGGCATCTTCCGGAAACTGTGCCTGTCGCAGGATTCGGACATCCTTGATACGCTTGACCGAACGTCCCGTGGCAGAGCCTGTACGGTCAGCAGAGAATTCCTGATCGCGGAAAACAGTCAACCCTTCTTTCAATGACAGCTGGAACCAGTCCCTGCAGGTGACACGGTCACCGGTCCAGTTGTGGAAATACTCATGTCCGACAACTGATTCGATACTGGCAAAATCAGTGTCGGTTGCGATGCGTGGGTTTGCCAGCACGCATTTTGTGTTGAAGATGTTCAGTCCCTTGTTCTCCATCGCCCCCATATTGAAATCGCTGACTGCTACAATGCTGAAGCGGTCGAGGTCCAGCTCCAGTCCAAACCGGCTTTCATCCCAACGGATGCTGTGTTTCAGGGATGCCATCGCATGGGCCGTCTTGTCCAGATTGCCATGTTCCACCCAGACCTGAAGCAGGACATCGCGGCCATCCGCCAAGCGGAAAGTCTCTTCTTGACAGACAAGGTCACCGGCAACCAGGGCAAACAGGTAGGATGGTTTACGGAACGGGTCTTCAAAAACTGCATAATGGCGGTTTCCCGGCAGGTCGCCGCTGTCAATCAGGTTGCCATTTGAAAGCAGGACAGGGAAAAGGGTCTTGTCAGCCGACAGTCTGACCGTATAGGTTGCCATCACATCAGGGCGGTCTTGGAAATAGGTGATTTTACGGAAACCTTCTGCTTCGCATTGGGTGAAAAAATTGCCGTTGGATACATACAGCCCCATCAGGGAGGTGTTCTTATCCGGATGGATACGGGTCTTGATGACCAGTTTCACCGTATCAGGGGCATCCTTGATGTGCAGTTCCCCATTGCCCAGGTCATAGCGCGTGCTGTCCAGTGCCTCACCGTTCATCGAGATGCTGAGCAGTTCCGGTTCAGAACCCAGCAGTACCAAGTCATGCTCTTCGGAATCAGGATTGCGGTGGAGTATGGTTGTGGCTGTCACAAGTGTGTCAGCAGGAACCAGGTCAAAATCAAGGTCAACGTGGTCTGTCAGGAAGGCGGGTGCCTTATAGTCAAGACGGTAAACAGTCTTCAGGGCATTGGAAACAGTCATGGTCATTATCGGGAATATTGAAAAGTTTATGCAGATGGCATCAGTGCCACCTCAATCAATGATGGACAACATTATCCATCAAATCGACAGGGAAGGGCAGATGGTGCTTTGAGGCAGTCAGTCTCAGGCGGGAAGAGTCAAAAGGCTGTTCTATGGAAATGAAATTTCAATTGCAACAGGACGGTAGTATTGGACAGATGCCTGGAGCCGGGTTACTGCAATATAAATAAGAAAACCTCTATGCCATCAGTGACATAGAGGTTCTATAGAACCCAATCAGAAAAATGCTTATTTCTTAGGAAGGTCTGAAAAACTCTTGATTTTGCCAAGTACTCCCCCAGGAGAGATATGCTCGAAAAGTAGATTATTCAGAGGTTCCCTTAATCAGATACTGATCACGGTTTTTGGCATCAGCAATCCATTTTGGTGGTTTACCACGACCGGTCCAGGTCTTGCCGGTTACTGGATCACGGTATTTCGGTGGAACCGCGTCACGTTTTGATGCAGAGGATTTTGAGGATTTGCTCAAGTCTTTGATGGTGATGCCATACTCTTCCATCAAAGATTTAATCTGTGCGACAGCACTGGCGATTTCCTGTTTACGGGCCTGTTCTGCCTGTTTTTTCAATTCAGCGATCTGGGCTTGCAGTTCCTGATATGTTGCCATAATGTTCTCCGATTATTAGGATAAGGATAATATTGAATTGGATAAATAACAGGAAATATTATATATCAATTTATTTCAGTCAATAAAGTTTTTTTGATGAGGTATTGCTTTTTTATATTTTTCCCCTGTTTTTAAACTTTTCCTGAATCAATGTACTAATGGTTTTTCCTTGCCTTGGACAAATCAGGGATGCAGACAGACAGGAATCAGATTGAGAAATCAGGATAATGCCTGTTCTTTTTCGGATAACCATCGGGCGGGGGATATTATCCTGAAAAGCCCCCGTTTCCTGTTGTGCCTTGCCAGTTTCAGTAAAGCCTTGTCTTTTGAGAAAAGGAACTGTGCATTGGCATCAAAGGCAGTCTCCAGGAATTTCTGGTCGTCTGGATCGGTGCAGACCGGCAGTAAGAAACGGTTTTTTTCTTCAGACGCAATGACTGTCATAAAACGGTCGAAACTGGCGATTGCCTGTTTTTTGTCATTTTCTGTCAAAGCCAGTTTTGGATAATCGAGGACTTTCAGGAATTCATCACGGCAGTCAGTCCGGGTTATTGCAAGGAGTGTCCCGTTTTTCACAGCATCCAGCAGCTGACAGGATATGGGGTCGTGGAATATGAAAAAATCGAGGCAGATATTTGTGTCAAAAACAGCCATCGGCACAGTATCTTGGGTATTCATATTCTCTGGATTCTCTCAATTGAGGATGTTTGATTCAGGAATGAAGGGCAAATAATCACAGGTTGTTTCCAAGGGTGTTCATGCCTCTGATGCTTTGATTTCAGCCAGCAGGGCATCGATACCTTTTGTTTCAAGCAGCAGGACCAGGCGGCGGTGTTCTTTGACAGCTTGGTTCCAGGTTGATGAACGCCAACAGGGCTGCAGGTCACCAGGGATGCCGAATACCGTGGTTTCGAACAGCAGTTTCTGCCCTTTGCCGAAATGCCGGTCCATACCGGTGAAAATAGTGGAAACCTGCAGATTGCCGATCTGTTTCTGTTCAATGATACGGTTGGTGGCGGATTTCATGAAGACCATCCATTCCGCCAACGGGCAGGGAACCGGTTTTTTACCGACCAGTTTGTAGAGATGACCATCCAGCAGGGCGGTTGGATCATCGGTGGGTTCTTTCAGTTTTCTATCCATTTTCTTCCCTTGGAAACAAGTTGGTATTGTAAACCAAGGGGAACACTGTCATGCCGTTGTTCTTAAAGGGTTATCGAAACCGGTTTTTCAATATCCGTGCGAATTCTTCAAGATGGAAACCAGTGTTCTCTTTTTTCCAGAAAGCGCAGTAATTCTTGGTGACGGGACTGCCGTTCCTCAACAGTGGAATATGCCGTATGGCGCTACTGCTGTCATGATGGCTGTCTTTGATACCTTCAATCGGCAGGAAGCCCCGCTGGGAAGCGACCATGATCCGGGCATCTGACAGGGTATCTGCGAAGATGAAGTCTCCTTGGAAGCCCACAATCTCGTGGTAATAGGTCTGTTCAGTCTGTTGCTGGTTTTTTCCAGCAATCAGGATGCAGGAGGTGTTCTTCAGGTCATCGATTTCTATTTCGGTCAGCTTTGCCAGAGGATGATGGGCGGCGATTTCGATGTAACAGGTGGTGGTTGCCAGTTCCAGGTTGACGTATTTGCCTGAGAAGACCCGCCGTTGGTCGTTGAATACCAGATCGACCTGTCCAGTGCGGAGGGCGTCATACAGGTCTTCATGATTGCCGTTCATGACATGAAGCGGTGTGAGGGGGTACTGTTTTGAGAAAGCTACAGCAGCATCCTGGAACTCGGAACCGCCGTAGCTTTTCAGGTAACCGATTCTCAGTTGGATGTTGTCTCCTCTGGCTATCCGGATGGTTTCCTGTTCCAGTTTGGCAAGGTCAGAGGTGATGACAAGGCTTTTCTTATAGAAATGCTCACCCTGCGGTGTGAGGGAGAATGTCCGGTTGTGCCTGTCAAACAAGGTGGTGCCCAGATGGGTTTCCAATGCCTTGATCTGCTGGGAGATGGCGGACTGTGAGATATGGCACGCTTCAGCGGCACTGGAAAAGCTTCTGTTTTCCACGACAGCCTGAAAGTACTTTATCTGTCTGAGCAGCATCCTATCTCCAATTCTTTTCCATGGATAAAACCAGTATTTCTTGTCTTTATTATAAGTAAAACTTATCGGATTCAGAAGAAATCAGAATTGTTCCATTAGGAAAGTTTATCTATATTTGTTTGGAGGAGGCTGAAAGTCATCGGGAGAAGGATATGGCAGGAACCTTGGTTATCTTTTATTCGAGGAACGGCAGCAACTATGTCAATGGGGAAATCCATGACCTTCCCCGCAGGGAACACGGCGGTTGTTGCCCGGTTCGTCCAGCAGGCGGTTGATGCTGACCTGTTTGAGATTGAGACAGTCAGACTTTATCCAGCGGATTACCCACAACAGGAGTTGTTATGAAACGTAATATCTTTTTGTCTTTCTTGCTGTTCTGGCTGAGCCTGTTCACGGCATCAGCCCACACAGTGGAGGAGCATGCACGTATTCCTGCCCATGGCTTTGCTGTTATGTCTGAGGGCGGTGAATTCCAGCCTTATACGTTCTCCCGGCATGCTGTCGGGGACAATGAAATCCAGATTGAGATTCTTTACGCTGGTATCTGCCACAGCGACCTGCACCATGTCGCCAGCGACTGGGGCAAGGAGGAATATCCATTGGTGCCCGGTCATGAAATCGTCGGCCGGGTTGTCAAGACAGGTAAGGATGTGACGAAGTTCAAAGTTGGCGATATTGCAGGTGTTGGATGCCTTGTCAACGCCTGCGGTGAATGTGAGTTCTGCCTGATGGGGCTGGAGCAGTATTGCCCCAACAGGGTGCTGACTTACCATGACCATGACAAATACCATGACAACGAGCAGACACAGGGCGGTTATTCCGATACGTTGGTCGTCTCGCAGAATTTCGCCATCAAGGTGCCTGAGAATGCGGATATTGAGAAAATCGCCCCGTTGCTGTGTGCAGGCATCACCACTTGGTCGCCAATTCACTATATGAATGTGAAGAAAGGTGACAAGGTCGGTATTGCTGGTTTTGGCGGTTTGGGGCATATGGCGGTGAAATATGCGGTTGCCCTAGGTGCGGAAGTTACGGTTTTCGATATCACTGAAGAAAAACGCGCTGATGCCAAACGGATGGGTGCCGTCCGCTATGTCAATGTCATGAATCCTGAAGAATTGAAAGGTCTGGACAATTCCCTGAATTATGTCCTGAGCACGATTCCGGCAAAATATGATCCAGCCATGTATATGAAGATGCTGAAGATCAATGGTCAGATGGCGATTGTCGGTTTGCCTGCCATCAAGAATATGCCTTCCATCAGTGTGCTTTCCTTTGTCATCAACGGTAACCGCAAGGTGTTCGGTTCCCAGATTGGTGGTATCAAGGAAACCCAGGAAATGCTGGATTATTCAGTCGCCCATAACCTTTACCCTGAAGTAGAGGTCATCAAGGCGGATGCAGCTGCCATCAATGAGGCTTATAAGAAAGTCCAGGCAGGTGAAGTCAAGTTCCGTTATGTCATTGATATGAAGACACTGAAACAGGCGGATTGATATCAGCCTTTTCCCTGATGACAGGAGAAAAGGTGGAGAAACCGGATGGACAGCCTGTGATGTCTGTCTATCCAAGGAGTGCTAAGAAAGGAGAGATATCATGAGAACCATCGGTTATGCTGCCAATGCAAAATCATCACCGCTCAAGCCCCATGTCTTTGAACGTCGGGAACCCCGTCCGAATGATGTCTGCATGGAGGTACTCTATTGCGGTATCTGTCATTCGGACATGCATATGGTCAATGATGATTGGGGGATGGCGGTTTTTCCCATGGTGCCAGGGCATGAGATTATCGGACGTGTCATCGCAGTGGGTTCAGATGTAAAGAAATACAAGGTGGGTGACAGTGTTGCGGTCGGTTGCCTGGTGGACAGCTGTATGGTCTGTGACCAGTGCCGGAACGGTGAAGAACAGCTTTGCCGTGAATGGGCAACCTTGACTTACTGCGGTTGTGACCGGATTGACGGCAGCATCACACAGGGCGGTTATTCCAAGCATCTTGTTGTCCGGGAAGAATTCACCCTGAAGGTGCCGGATGGTCTTGACCTGTCCAAGGCGGCTCCGTTGCTGTGTGCAGGCATCACCACCTATTCGCCACTGCGTACATGGCATGTCGGTCCAGGTTCCCGTGTCGGGGTTGTCGGTCTTGGTGGTCTGGGACATATGGCTGTCAAGCTGGCATCCGCAATGGGAGCCGATGTCACGGTCATCAGCCGTTCTGCATCCCGCGAAGCTGAAGCCAAACGTCTTGGGGCTGACCGTCTGCTGGTTTCCACCAACAAGGCAGCGATGGAACAGGCACTCAACAGTCTCGACCTCATCATCGACACGGTACCTGTCAAACATGATATCAACCCATATATCCCGTTGCTTGATATTGATGGCACCCTCTGTATCGTTGGGCAGGTTGGACCGATGCCTGAATTCGATTCCGCACCAATGCTCTTCGGACGGCGGCGTATTGCAGGTTCCCCGATCGGTGGCATTGCGGAAACCCAGGAAATGCTCAATTTCTGTGCAAAGAAAAATGTTCTGCCGGATTGTGAGATGATTACTATCGACCAGGTCAATGAAGCCTATAAACGGCTTGAGAAATCTGATGTCAAATACCGTTTTGTCATCGATATGGCATCACTCAAGATGGCATG
>CALGGD010000065.1 GCA_937916185.1 uncultured Oxalobacter sp.
CTGCACCCGTTTTCCCTGTTCCCGTATCTCAACGACCCCGACATCCACATTGTATCTGCGGCCCAGCAGTTCATTGTATATGGCATTTTCCATCAGATGTGTTTCTTCCTGTTGCCTGAAATTCAGGCGGGCGTTCCGAAGTCCTATATCTGCAAAGTAATATTTATGGGGCGTGCTGATGTACTTCCTGCCTTTCACATCATAACGGAGGGCTTTTTTGATGATAAACGCATCTTCAAGGTAAGAGAGATAGGCGTTTATGGTTGAAAGGGAAAGTTCTTTTTCACCGTTGCTCTTGAATGTGTCATGAATCTTCTGGGGGTTGGTCAGTGAGCCGACGGAGGATGCCAGGATGTTGACAAGGGTATCCAGAATATCCATGCGTTTGACCTTATTGCGCTCAACGATGTCTTTGAGGTAAAGCTGCTTGAACAGGTCGCTCAGGTATTGTGCCTTGTCAGAATCTTCTTTCTGGTTCAGGACAAGCGGCATCCCGCCATAGGTCAGGTAGTTGTTCCAGCAGCCGTATTTATCTCCACCAATGGCAGAGTAGTATTCAAGGAAGGATAAGGGCATGACATGTATCTGGTCTCCTCTCCCTCTGAATTCGGTGATGATGTCGGAAGACAGGAATCTGGAGTTGCTGCCGGTTATGTAGATGTCAAGGTTTTTTTCATACAGCAGACCATTCAGGATGAATTCAAAATCATCGACAAGCTGAATTTCGTCCAGGAGCAGGTAATACATCCTGTCATCATGGATGAAACTGCGTATATACCTGTCAAAATCTTCTGGCGCATGATGGTATTTCTTATTAGCCGCGCGATCCAGTTCGATTTTGATGATGTGATCTGCGGGTATCCCTGAATCCAGAAGATGGTTTTTGAAGATTGGGTCCAGTAGATAAGACTTGCCACACCGTCTGATGCCGGTGATGACCTTGATCAGTCCATTTTCCTGTTTTCCGATCAGGCGTTTCAGGTAAAGGTTCCTGTTGATTTCTTTCATCTCATTTCCAGGTGTCAGAAACTATCTTTTTCAGATGATGAACGCCTGCCTCTTATAACTGTCATTGAAGATTTTTGCCGCTTTTGGCAATTTTCTTCATCAGAATTTTGGCATATTTCTTTGCTGCAGTCACGTGTTGCATCGAAGATTTTTGCCTTTTGTGGCAGTTTTCTTCACTGCTATTCGTGTTACCATGTTGTGAAAGGTCAAACCATGCGGAGGCAGAGATGATTGTCGAGGAACAGGTCGGGAACTTTGT
>CALGGD010000066.1 GCA_937916185.1 uncultured Oxalobacter sp.
CGCTGGCAATCTCTGAAGAACCGATGAAAGCGCCGAGGACAGCGGTCGGGATGCTGGCTGCCGCCTGCTGGGAAGCCTGTTCGCGGGAATGCTCACGCAGCGCATGGCAGATTTCATGGCCGATGACTGCGGCGAGTTCCCCATCCGTCAGGTTCAGGGCATCAATCAGCCCGGTATAGACAGCAATCTTGCCGCCTGGCATACAGAAAGCGTTGACCGTCTTGGAAGACAGGACATTGACCTCCCATTTCCAGCGCAGCGCATCCTTCCGGAAAACACCGACCTGGTTGATCAACCGTTTCGAGATGTTGACGACCCGGTTGGTGTAAGAGCGGTTCGTATTGAGCGCATTCGCCTGTCTCGCTTTCGTCAGCAGCTGGCGGTAAGCCTGTTCAGAGGCCTGGTTCATCTCTTCTGAGGAGACAATCATCAGCTGGCTGCGGTCAGAGCCGGTGGCACCGCCCTTCGTTGTTGTCTGGCAGCCACAAAGCGCTGCAAGGCAGGCGGCGGCGAGGGCGGATCGGGTAAACCATTTCTTCATTGTCGATTCCTTTCCATCAGTGTTCAGCCACGGTTCTGGATGGCTGCTTCATAAAGGGGTTTCACAGTCGGCAGGGCCTTTTCAAGGTTGGCGATACGGGTCTGGTCAGAGGGATGCGTGGACAGGAACTGCGGTGGCGCCCCCTTCTGGACTTTCGCCATCTTCCGCCAGACATTCGGTGCGGCTTCCGGGTTGAAGCCGGCCCGTGCCATCAGTTCCAGCCCCATGATGTCAGATTCCGTTTCCATCGTGCGGGAGTAAGGCAGGCTGAAAAGGTACTGGGAAATCAGTGCCGCCATACCCTGCTGTATCTGACTGCCGGTCGCGATGCCGACCAGCGTGATTGCGCCCTGCTGCAGGAGTTGCTGGGAGACCTTCTCCCGGCTGTGTTCGCGCAACGCATGGGAAATCTCATGCCCGATGACTGCCGCCAGTTCGTCATCCGTCAGGTTCAGCTTCTGGATGATGCCGGTGAACACGGCAATCTTGCCG
>CALGGD010000067.1 GCA_937916185.1 uncultured Oxalobacter sp.
AGTTTATGGAAGCCACCAAGAAAAGAAAATGGAAAGCCGTCCTCATCATTGCCGGCATCGCTGTCCTTGTCCATCTGATGGTCATCTTCTTCGGCAGAACCATGTACGGCATCGATGAAGTCACCGGACCCAAGCTGGATGCCGGTTTCATCACCACCTGGCCTGAAACCGTGAAAGGCATGCTGAAAACCGCTGAGGTCAACAAGAACGATATCGTCTATGACCTGGGGTGCGGGGATGGACGCATCGTCATCGCCGCTGCCCAGATTTACGGCGCACATGGTGTCGGTATTGACCTGAACCCTAAACGCATCGACGAAGCCAATGAAAACGCCAAGGCCGCCAAAGTCGAGCATCTGGTCAAATTCAAGGTCGGCGACTTCTACAAAGTCGATTTCTCCGATGCCACCGTTGTCGCCCTCTACCTGCCCCAGCAGATCAACTATGAACTGCGCCCTTACCTCTGGAAACAGCTGAAGGTCGGCACCCGGGTCGTCTCAAACGAATCCGACATGGGACCGGAATGGCCTGCAGAAAAGATTGAGAAGGTCGGTCCCAAGACCGTCTATATGTGGACCATCACAGAAGACATCAAACAGAAAGCCGCCAGCATCCAACTGCCTGAACGACCTTGAGACAGCCTTTCCTTCTATCAAGCAGAAGTATGACTTGACATCTGTCAGAGAGCATGAAAAGATAGACTTAGTTTATAAACTAAGTCTACTAACTGAGGGTATCATGGAAACCTACAACATCCACGAAGCCAAAACACAGCTTTCAGCAATCCTCGCCAAAGTACACCATGGTGAAAGCTTCATCATTGCAAAGGCAGGGAAACCTATTGCCAAGCTCGTGCCTTATGAACAGTCATTCCCCAAGAAACGCCCAGTAGGATTTCTCAAAGGAAAAATCAAGATACCAGAAGATTTCGACACCTTTCATCAAGATGAGATTATCGGTATGTTTGAGGAAAGACCATGAAAATCCTGCTAGATACCAACATCCTGATTTGGGTCACCGCATCACCAGAGAAAGTGCCTGAAAACATCCTTCATCAGATTCAGGATACGAAAAATACCATCTTCTTCAGTGCTGCAAGTATCTGGGAAATCGCTATCAAGCATACGTTTGGGAAACCTGATTTCTTCTTTAATCCATTAATTATCCATCAGGCACTTGTTGAAAATAATTACACTGAATTGCCAATCACAAGCAACCACGCTATCGCAATCCAACACCTACAGAAAATCCACAAAGACCCTTTTGACAGAATGCTGATTGCTCAGGCAATTGCCGAGAATATGCTGTTAATGACAGCTGACCAGACCATTGTCAAATATCCTGCCCCTGTCCTCTTCGTCAACAGGGCAGACTGTCAACAAAAACTTGTATGAAAAATAGTGAAAAAAATGTAAGATTTGTAGCAAAAAATTTGTATGAAATATAGAAAAAACCAGTACTTTTCCCTGAACTCATCTGACAGTTCAAGACAAGCTTCTGATAAACGCAAGCTGTTCAGGCTATGATGAGAACAGACTCTTGATGACAGCTGGCAGAGCCATCACCAGATAACCACGCAGCAGAGTCAATTGAGTGATTTCCTGCTTTACCAAGACAGCAATAACCTCAGATAAACAGGATCAGGTCTCTGCTTGATATTGATGAACCACTGACTGCCTGACCTTTTCAGGCACCAGACATTCAAAATGGTAAGGCGTCAATTCTTCACGCTGATAGACAATCGTCTTCTTTGCTTCTTTCCCAACTGGGAAAATATATTTCCGGATCGCCAGCCCATACATCCGCACAACGCCTAAAGACAATGTCCGGCGGAGCAACTGCTGGCATTGCTCACGGTCTTGGGATGCCTTGTTACGGTCAATCGCTTCTGTGACAGAATCCATCATCTCCTGAAGCATGGCATTTGTCGTGCCCTCCTGGCAGACAACCTCATACTGGAAAGACCATGAATCATCTGGCCAACCAGCAGCCGCATTGCAGATACCCTGGTAATGCTTCCGGCAGGCATCAAAAGCCATCCCCTTGCCCTTTGCCAGAGATACCCAGCGTTCAGCCGAATCATTCCCATCACCGAACTGCCATTCACGCCGGCTCTCATCCGCAGTGAACACCATCCCGCCAATATAAACATTGACAAAGTTCCCGACCTGTTCCTCGACAATCATCTCTGCCTCCGCATGGTTTGACCATTCATAATATGGTACAGCATCCATCGCGGACTGTCCCCTCATTAATGATTTAGATTTATTTTCAGAATAAACCTAATACAGGTTATACAATTCTGATGACATATCCCATTTCTTGGAAGTTCCCTAAAAACGTCCCTTCTTGATTGCCCGATATAGCTTTTTCTGCTCCTGATACTTTTCCCTATGCTGTAAACGTGCATTGCCAAAAGTCAGCTTGGATAAGATTCTATGCTTAAGATATTGACTTATATTGAATGATTGCAATGCTTTCTGAAAACTTTCTTGTCTGGAAAGTTTTTGTTGAAGTAACTTTATCTTTTTATCCCGTTCAGAATTCCCCTGTTCCAGTTTCTGAGCCCAAGCCTTTTCTGCTTTGAGAACCTTAATTTCATCCAGTAATTTTTCAATATTTTCTGCTTGACTCCGGTTTTCCTGTACAAGTTTCTTATGAATATCTTTTCCTGTTTTATTCTCCCGCAGAAGTTTTTTGTTTAATTCCCTTTCCCCTTTGAGAATCTCAATCTCGTCCAGCATCAACTGGACGGACAGCTCTTCCACAGGTGAAAGTCCTGACAAGAAGTCTGAAGATTGCCTTTCTCCTGAATTTGTCAATCTATGCGCTAACGCCATGGTTCGTATCAAACGATAATCAGCGTCATTCATCACGCCTGTCCTGTACCGTTCTTCTGCTATTGGCAACACCTCTTCCGCAACTTTGGCAAGAACATCACCATCCTTGAAAAACTGCCTGAACCCTTTTCTTTTAGAATCAAAGAACGAATCCAACATTGCCGGTCTTATGCGTTCCTGTAATGCCTCTTTCTCATCAATTGAGCTTTCATCCAGAACCGACAATGCCAGTAACCTGCCACGTTCAAGTTTCGCATCAAATCCTGTAGCGCGAAGCAGGCTTCCTTCCCTTTGCCTGTAAAAGCAATAAGACCGATTCACAAAACAAAAGTTCTTGGCTTTTAAACTTGCCTGGACACAAAACAGTTCATCTTCATTGACAGTCTTGTCCTCAATAAACCGGAGACCATCAATTACTTCAATGCGGAAAAACTTGTTCCAGACAACTCCCCAAGAACCATTTTTTCCAGACCAATCGCCATAGGAGAAAACCGCCTCAACAAAATCCCGTCTGCTGACTCGCCCTTCTAGATGAACAAACTTTCTTTCACTGACCCTATCGGGAAACGCATGCTTAAACCCAAAAAACAGAATATCTGATTTTTCAGACAGCATCTTGGGCAATAAATCCGAATAGGCATGGGTATCCAACCAGTCATCACCATCCAGAAAAGCAACTACCGAATAATCCTGCAATGCCAATCCAATCTTTTCCAAAGCAAGATTCCTTGCCGAACTCAGTCCACCATTTAGTTTATGGAAAACTTTGAACCGGCAATCTTTCGCAGCACACTCATCGACAATCTGACTTGATTCATCGGTCGAACCATCATCAATGACATAGGCAACCCAATGTGGATACGTCTGCTTGAGAAGGCTCTCCAGACATTCGCTGATGTAAGATTCCAAGTTATAGACTGGGACAATAACAGCAATACATTCATCTGGAACTGACATAACAGTCTAATTCATTCACCGCCCTTCTTTATCAACCGATAACAGTGTTTCTGGTACTGATATTGGTCTTTAAGGCGTTCCCTGGCTTTACCAACACTCACCTTTGATAAAACTTTGGTTCTAAGATACCGACCTATATTGAAATCCTTAATCTGGCGAAGACGGTCATCATAAAACGTAATACGCTGATTAAGTCTCAACTCCGTCTTTATATGCTTGGCGATATCTGACCTGAGCCCTTGCTCAGTCTGCTGATGCCTTTCGATGTCAGCACGGAGACCCTGCTCAACCTGCTTATGCTTGGCAATATCTTCCCTGAGCCCCTGCTCGGTCCGCTGATGTGCTTCAATGTCAGCCCGTAATCCCTGCTCGGTCTGCTGATATCTCTCAATATCTTGTTTAATAGTTAATATATCATGACATTGCTTATCTTGAGAAATTCTTAACTGCGAAAATGTCTCATGTAATATTTCAAAAACATCAGTTGCATGAAAATATTTGAAAATATAATCTTGGGCAGTCTTTATATATTTATTTTCAAGTTGATCATAACGCCACAAGGTATGATGCAGAAATCTTTTTGAAAGATTTTCTAATATTTCTTTATATATTTGTTTGTAAGTTTCTGTTAACTTCTGCGCAGATAAAAACTCCTTAACCCATCCAACAATCAAGTTTTCACGACAGAACATCGAAAATCGGTCAAGCTGAAGATTCTTGAATCGAGTAACTCCACTTCCTTGACGATAAGTATATAAAGGGACTGTCTTTAAACCTTTAAACGTATTTGCATAAAAAGCAGTTATAAAATAAGCATAACAGTCCTCAGCCGTAATAAGATAGATATCTTTTATCCATTTGCAAGCTTTTTTACAAATAGATGTCTTAAAAATCTTATTCGATAAACACCAATTATAGTGGTCATCAATACAAGTCTTTATGATATTGACTTCACCAATTATTTTTTCAGTATAGACTTTAAACCAAGTTGAATCATCAGCAACTGTCTTACTTCCATCAGGATGAAGGAACTCAATAGAAAACTGTAATATATCAACCCGTTCTGAACTAATGGCATCATACATTATCTGAAGTGAATCAGGATTACTTAACAAATCATCAGAATCAATGAAAACCGTATAAGCACCCCTCGCCTTCAATGCAGCAGTTTTCCTTGCCAGCAAAGATCCTTCATTTTTTGGCTTATGAACAACCTGTATCCGTTTATCCCTCTTGGCATAATCATCACAGATGACACCACTGCCATCCGTTGAGCCATCGTCGACCAAAATGACTTCAATGTCTTTGAAAGTCTGATTGATAATTGAATCTAGACATGTTCTTAAATACTTTTCCACATCATAGACAGGAACAAGAACTGATATTTTTGGCATTTTCATCGTAGACTTTTATCCAACTGTTCTTTCATTTTTCCTACTAAATATTCTGAACCTACATTTGTAAGATGTCCCCGATCAAAATATAAGATATCTTCCGGGTTATCAGTCGCTGATGTAAAACACCCTTCATCATTACAAAGAAACTTAATACTTGATATATATTCAACGCCCAGATTATCAGCCAATTCTGATAACCTATTATCTACCCCATAGTCATCTGTTCTCTTATCAAGTTTTTTCCATTTCTTCGGAAAACGATTATTTTTAATCCAATATCTTGCCATTACTTTAGGTAATTTCTCTTTCCAATTAGGAACATCACCAACAATTATGATATTATTTATATTTCTTTCCCTTAGTTTATCAACAATATCTTTCAATATATTGAATTCTTTTCTATAATTAGCCCATCTATTTGCTATGACAACATAATCTGGTCTTTCTGAAAGGATATCATTAAAAATCAATTTATTATTATTAATAAATACACGTTCACTTGTTTTTCTTTTAATCGCTACAGCAGAACACTCCGTACATGTACGCTGCATAATGTTAAAATTGCCTCCATAGTATTTTTTGAAACCGGGAATCAAGGCAGCAGCGTGGGAATCCCCCCATATTGCAATAGTCTTTTTTTCTGGATTTATAATATTACGCTCTTTACATTCTTTTAATTTAAAAGGTTCTTTATGTACCCTACATGGATTCCACCCATTTTCTTTTGAATAGAATCCGATATTTCTTTTAGAAGCATCGAGCATAATTTTCTGTAATTCTTGAATTTCTTTAGGAAATCTCTTCAGTAGTCCTTGCTTTGTAAAAAGAACATATCCAATTCCTCCCAAAGCCATCATCACCAAGAACAGTCCTATTGTCTTGATTTTTCCATATTCCCCAAACCTCAGTGGATTTTCGATGAGCTTTGTCGTAAACCATGCCAATACTGTGCAAGCGACAAAGGCACCAGCACAGTAAAGTGTTGATGGTGCCTCCAAGGTGACGATCCTTCTCATGCTGATGAGCGGCCAATGCCACAGGTACATCGGATAGCTGATGAGTCCGAACCAGA
>CALGGD010000068.1 GCA_937916185.1 uncultured Oxalobacter sp.
CACCATGCACGCCTGGCCCATGACCGCAGGCCGCTTCGACATCGGCTCGCTCGACACCTACTACGAGGCTCAGAAGCTTTTCTCATAAACCAATGTCCTGTCTGTTGCGATATCATCGCAACAAACGAAAACACGAAACAACGATATGACACCCATCAACTTAGAAAACAAGACCCTCTTCGTCACCGGCGCCGCCGGTTTCATTGGCTGTCCAACAGGTTGTCATCGATTCCCTGTCTGTGAAGAAAATGGGGGTTGGTGTCACGCTTGAGAACATCCATTGTTCCGTTTCGGCGGAAGACGGTGAATGGCAGGTGAAGTCGCTTGGCTTTGACAGCCCCTTTGGCAGTGTGGCGATAGATGCCGCCCTGCAGATGGAAAAACCGTTTGCCCTGTCAGGCAAGGCACGTTTTGACAATGCGGATGTCGATGCCCATATGGCTGTGGATGCCGGTGGTACGCTCGACAGGATCCAGCTGTCTGCATCACTCAATGGCTACGGGGCGACCGGTGACCTGAAAGCGGTGATGACGCCGTTTGCACCTTTCATGTTTGATTCATTGGACCTGACAGCATCAGCAATAAATCCTGCCAAGATTGACGAGACATGGCCGGTTGCAGATTTTGGGGCAAAGGCGCATATCCTGGCGCATGATGACCGTTCAATTGAAGGGTTCCTGCAGGTGGAAAACAGGCAGTCAGGCATCATTGAGAACAACCGGCTGCCCATCCGTGCCATCCGTGCGACAGTCGGCGGCAATGTCGAGGTAGTTGAGCTGTCTCCTTTGGTGATTGACCTTGGCAGTGCCGGGACTTTTTCTGGCAAAGGTGTTTTTTCAGAACCAGAAACTTCCCTCAGCCTGAAGACAGGCGGATTCAACCTGCATGGCATAACGGAAAAACTGCGGGCGACCCATGCTGCTGGCAGTATCGGGTATCACCGTTATGAAGGGAAGCAGGAAGTGACTGTTGACTTGGGTGAAAGCCATGTGCGGCTCAAGGCGGATGTCCTGAAAAGCGGTGACCTGATTGAGCTGAAGGAATGCCTGCTGACCGCGAATGGCGGAACCCTGGCGATGAAAGGTCATCTGAATATGGATGAAGACCGGGATTTTGCACTGAAAGGCAATATCAGTCATTTCAATTTTGCGGCTTTAGGTCAATTGCCGCCTTCCAACCTGAATATTGATTTTGATGCTTCAGGAGCACTCAAACCCGACTGGAAGGCAGACCTTGCGTTCAATTTCAGCCCGAGCACCCTGTTCAACCAACCGGTTTCCGGTCATGGAAAAGTCCGTGTCAGGGGAAAAGACATCACCGATGCCGCCATCAATCTGGCATTGGGTGCGAATACATTCACGGCGTCAGGCAGGCTGGGCGGATCAGGCGGTCAGCTGGATTGGCGTCTCAATGCACCAGCTTTGGGTGTGATTGGACATGGTTTCAAAGGTTCGTTGGTGGGTTCCGGCACATTGTCGGGGACATTGGAGGCTTTGCGGGGCAACCTGACATTGACTGGGCATGGGTTCATGCTGGCAGACCTGTTCGGAGCACAGGATCTGCAGGTTGATGCCACTTTCGGCACGGCACTTTCAGACAGGATTGATACCCGTCTTTCCGCCGAACAGGCGACAATCGCCGGTACGCATTGGTCATCCCTGAATCTTCAATCAGAGGGGACCTGGCGTTCCCATACATTGAATGCCTCTGCAAAGAACAGCCGTTTCGACCTGGTGGCGCAGCTTTCAGGCGGGCTGACGTCCAGTGGGGAATGGGTTGGTTCCCTTGAACAGCTGGAGAACCGAGGTGAGAAACCATTCGCGATGTCAGGCTCCGCCGCATTAAGGGTTGTTTCCTCAGATGTTTTTTCCATTGAAGGGCTGACACTGGAGCTGGGTGGTGGACGGCTGAACCTGGATAAACTGGTCAAAAAACATTCCCGGTTAGAGACATCAGGCAACGCAAGGAGTATCCCGTTAAGCTGGCTGCTGTCCCTGTCTGAAGATACCAGTGCCAAGGTGAACAGTACTTTGACATTTGGCGGAGAGTGGTCTTTGCGGGCAGACCATGCATTGAGTGGTGAAGCCCATATTTACCGTGAGGATGGTGACATTACGCTGGTTGGCGAAGAAAACCGTATCCGTCTCCGCCTGACGGCATTGGATATACGGGCATTGTTCAACAACAGCAATATGGATATCCATCTTCAGGCTTCCAGCAAACGTCTTGGTGAGACAGAAGCGGACTTTAAGACCCGGCTGGCATACCGCCACGGCAATTGGGGGATTTTCAAGGACAGCCCCATACAGCTTTCACTGAAATCGGAAATGCCTTCCATCCAATGGATTGGTTTCCTGACAGGACAGCCTGACCTGGATCTGAGTGGTTCCCTGTCAGCGGATATCCATGGTGCAGGCACCTTGGGAACCCCCCGTCTTTCAGGAACTGTCGCCATGCGGAATCTTGGTGTTGACTGGCCCAGCAACGGTGTGCATCTTGACCGTGGTGAGCTGTCCGCCTCATTGGAAGGAAACCGCCTGAACATCACCAAAGGAACCATTTACGGTGAAGAAGGGCTCCTGCAGATTGGTGGTGGCGCCGCCATGCAGAACGGCATGGTCAACAGTATGCTTAAACTGCATGCAGACCATTTGATGGCATTGTCCAATGTGGACCGTCAGGTTGTCCTGACAGGTAATGGGGTTTTCACCCTTGATGACAAAGGATTGAACCTGACGGGCAATCTGCATGTTGACCGTGCCAAGATTGTATTGAGTGAAATTTCTGGTGTGACCCGGAGCAAGGATGTGGTTGTCCTTGGCAGGGCAGCGAAAAAAGAATCGACTTCACCGTTCCATTTCAATGTCACAGCTGATCTGGGAGACCATTTCATGCTGCAGGGGATGGGCGTGGAGACCCGTCTTGCAGGACAGATTACGGCATCGTCCCAGGCTGGGGACAAGCTGAGGCTCAATGGCAATATCAACACAGTGGATGGCGTTTTCAACGCTTATGGCCAGAAGCTGGTCATCCGGAAAGGCAGGGCGGTTTTCCATGGAACGCCAGACAATCCTTCAATCGATGTCTTGGCGGTCAAGGAATTCTCGTCCTCCGATGATGTGGAAGAAGTCGGTGTCCAGGTCAGGGGAACTGCCCAGATGCCGAAAATCAAGCTCTATTCCAAACCAGAGATTCCAGATTCTGAAAAACTGTCTTGGCTGGTCCTGGGTTATGGCGGTGGCGAGAATGGTTCTGCACAGCAGCGTTCCGCCATGGCCGCTGCCGCTGCAGCCATCCTCAGTTCAAAGCAGACAGGCAGTCTGCCGGGCAAACTGGCGGGAACCTTGGGGATGGATATCGGTTTCTCTTCTTCCTCACAGGTGGATGACACCGTCTTGGCTTTGAGCCGCCGTATCGCCTCCAATCTTTATCTATCCTATGAGCAGGGTCTGACAGGGGCAATCAGCCTGATCAAACTGCGGTATCAACTGTCAAGGCGTATGTCGCTTGTCGGCCAGACAGGAACCATCACCGCATTCGATGTGCTTTATGACTGGCGGTTCGACTGACAGTCCCAATCCCTTGGAAGGACGTTTCCTATGTTGATTTTCCTGCCCCTCTGCCCAGTTGCGACCGGTTACTGGATACTGCTGACTGTCTGCCGGGTCTCGAAATTATTGTCCCTGAAATAAAGCTGGACTGGATAGAAGTATCTGTCTTTTGCAAGCCAGACGGACATGGGCTGGGTCTTGCCGGACAGGACAGCTGTCTGGAATTTGCCGGCAGGGGTGGACAGGGACTCATTGCGGCTGACGCGGAAAGTCCAGTTCTTGACGCCCCGGTGGCCGATGACCTGCAGAATATAGGTATGACCGGGGGTGAACCTGTTTTTGTTGTCATTGGCAATGGCTGAAAGCTGCCAGACGATACTGCTATGGTCTTGCACCTGACCAGAGAAAGGGATGGTGTCATCACCATCAGAAGGTTTGAAGAAACCGTTTGCCTGATTGATGGCTGCTGAGAAATTCTTGTGGAGTTTTGTCTCAGAATAGTTCGCGGGCTCCAATCCTGCGTTGCTGACGCTGCCTGAACTGACGGAATTCAGGACATTGCCGAAGAAAGTGACGGTGCAGTTGTCCCGGATGGAATAGGTTTTGAGATTGGTTTTCCATTGCATGACAGAATTGCCCGACAGGCTCAGGCTGTTGTATGAGGCGGTCACCTTGTATTTCAGGGTGGTTGAAGGCGGGATGGCTGTACTGTAAACCGGTGCCGCCATGACAGCTGGGCTGCTGGCCAGGATGGTACCGAAAGTCAAGGCTGCACAGATGTTTTTGACGGTTCCCATTTCTGTTTTTCTCCAGACCTATGATATAAACCACAATATTGAGATGCGGAGGCAATGTCAACATGGCCCTTGCCCCGTTACGGATATTACATCCTGTTACTGCTGCTGGGGAAGAAGATGGTACCGTTTGAAAACAAGATCTGTGACCGGAAAACAATCCAGGAAAAACTGAAAACCTTGCCGAGGCCGGTTGTCCTGACAAACGGGGTGTTTGATATCCTGCACCGTGGACATGTCACTTATCTTGCCCGTGCCCGTGCCATGGGCGCTTCACTTGTCGTGGCGGTGAATACCGATGCGTCGGTCAAGCGGTTGGGGAAAGGGGATGACCGCCCCATCAATATCTGTGAGGACCGTATGGCGGTCCTGGCGGCATTGGCGTCTGTCAGCGCGGTGGTGCCATTCGATGAGGATACCGCCCAGGCGGTTGTCCGTGAGTGCCGTCCGGATATCTATGTCAAAGGCGGTGACTACGATATGCAGGCGATTCCAGAGGGCAGGGAAGTCCTGGCCTATGGCGGGCAGGTGAAGGCCATT
>CALGGD010000069.1 GCA_937916185.1 uncultured Oxalobacter sp.
TCCAGTTCCATGACGGTGTTGCATACCCTGTCAAGGAAATAACGGTCATGGGTGATTGCGACAACCGTGCCCGGGAAACGGTGCAGGAACTGCTCCAGCCATTCCACCGATTCTGCATCCAGGTGGTTGGTCGGTTCATCAAGCAGCAGCATGTCGGGTTTGGACAGCAGCAGGCGGCATAAGGCAACACGGCGCTTTTCCCCACCAGAAAGGATGCCGATCCTGGCATCCCACGGTGGCAGGCGCAGCGCATCGGCAGCAACCTCCATCTGCTGTTCAATGTTATTGCCATCCGCTGCCGCGACAATCGCCTCAAGACGGGCCTGTTCCGCCGCCAGCTTGTCAAAATCCGCATCGGGCTCCGCATAAGCCGCATAAACCGCATCCAACTGCTTCTGGGCATCAATCACCTCACCAAGCCCGGACTCAACCGCCTCACGGACAGTCTGGTCAGGGTCAAGCTGCGGTTCCTGTGGCATATAGCCGATTTTCAACCCCGGCATCGGGCGCGCTTCGCCCAAGATGTCCGTATCCACACCTGCCATGATTTTCAGCAGGGTTGATTTGCCAGCACCGTTGAGACCCAGCACCCCGATTTTTGCGCCCGGGAAAAAGGACAGGGAAATATCTTTCAGAATCTGACGCTTAGGCGGCACAACCTTGCCGACCCGGTTCATTGTAAAAACATATTGAGCCATGGAATCCGTTCCTGTTACGGGAAAAGACAGTATGCCGCTTTCCCCTTTTTATAAAAGGATGAAAATATCATGCGGAACAAAGTTCTGCAAACAACCCGCTCAAAACGGGAATCGGCATACCGGCATAAGCCCTTGCACAGCATTTTCAGGAATCTTCTGGAAACCGGTTGACAGCAAAGGTTAAAAATTGTGTTTGCTCTACTTAGCCTGAAATAAGCGTCATTTAGTTGCAATTCCATGCAGATTGTCCTATTGTGAGCATTTTCCCGTACAAATAAGGTTGCCCATTGTCCCTTAAATCCGCAAAACACAGCATGATGGCCATGACCATTGCCGCAGTCGGTGTCGTCTATGGAGACATCGGCACAAGCCCGCTTTACACCATGAAAGCGGTCTTCGGTGAAGGGAATGGCCTTGCCCTGATTCCAGAGAACATCATCGGGATTGTCTCGCTGATTATCTGGGGACTGATCCTGGTTGTAGGGCTCAAATATGTCTATCTGATGCTCAAAGCGGACAACCGTGGGGAAGGAGGCATCCTTGCGCTCTTGGCATTGGTCCATACATCGCTGCCGAAAGGGCGCCCTCTCTGGTTCCGAATCCTGCTGTTGATGGGCGTTTTCGGTGCCTCGCTGTTCTATGGTGACAGCGTCATCACGCCTGCTGTTTCTGTCCTGTCAGCAATGGAAGGTTTTGAAGTCGCCACGCCTTTCTTCAAACCTTATGTGGTCCCCCATGCCATCGTCATCATCGTCATCCTTTATTCCATCCAGTCAAAAGGGACGGAAGGCATTGCAAAATGGGTAGGACCCCTGATGCTGCTCTGGTTCGGCTCCCTTGCCGCCATGGGCATTGTCAACATCATCCGCGCCCCAGTCGTCCTGCAGGCATTCAATCCATGGTTCGCCATCAAATTCATCAAAGTCAGCCCAGGCATCGCCTTCATCGCATTGGGCGCCATCGTTCTGGCATTGACCGGTGCTGAAGCGCTTTATGCCGACTTGGGGCATTTCGGTCCAATGCCTATCCGCTACGCATGGTTTTTCATTGTCTTCCCGGCATTGGCACTCAACTATATGGGACAGGGAGGCCTGCTCATTGCAAACCCCGCCGCCATTGTGAACCCTTTCTTCCAGCAGCTTGGCGCATGGAGCATCTATCCTTTGATTGCCCTCTCCACCATCGCTGTTGTCGTGGCATCGCAGGCGACCATCTCAGGCGCATTCTCTGTCACCCGCCAGGCAATCGGTCTTGGGCTGCTGCCCCGTATGAAAGTCGTGCATACCTCTGAATCAGAAATCGGGCAGGTCTATATGCCGACCGTCAACTGGCTCCAGATGGCAGTTGTACTGTTTGCCATCCTGCTCTTCGGTTCTTCTGAAAACCTCGCCGGGGCTTACGGAATCGCTGTGACAGGCACCATGACCATCACGACACTCCTGCTGTTCTTCGTGATGCGCAACTATTGGAAACGCAATGTTGTCATCTCGCTGCTGCTGGTCGTCTGCTTCTTCATCGGTGACGTCTTCCTGTTCAGCTCCAATGTCATGAAAATCGCCAGTGGTGGCTGGTTCCCGCTGACGCTTGCGACCATCCTGTTCACCCTGATGCTGACCTGGCGGCGTGGACGCAGGATCATTGAACGCAACCTGAGGCAGCAGGCGATTCCGCTCAAGGACTTCTTGGAAACCCTGTTCGTCTCGCCGCCGCAGCGTGTCCCAGGCACAGCTGTCATCCTGAAACGTGACAACGATGGGGTTCCGCTGGCACTGCTGCACAACCTTTCCCATAACAAGGTCATCCATGAACGCGTCTATTTCCTGACCATCCATTCCCATGATGTGCCATGGATTCCGCCTTGGGAACGCATCAGGATCACCGACTTCGGCAACAACTGCTGGATGATTGACGTGCACTATGGTTTCAAGAATGAACCGGATATCCCGCAGATCCTTGAAGAATGCAAAGAACAGGGACATCAGTTCGACATGATGCAGACTTCCTTCTTTGTTTCACGCCTGTCACTGGTCCCTTCCAAGAAATCACCGATGATGCGCTGGCGTGAACACCTGTTCATCTGGATCACCCGGAACGCCCGCAGCGCCGCTGATTATTACCAGATCCCAACCAACCGGGTCGTCGAGATGGGCACCCGCCTTGAAATCTGACTGTTCCGCAACAAAATCCGGCATCATCGAAGCATCAATCGCCTGATGCTTTCAGCTGCAATGCCAACTCATAGAGACGGTTCTTTTTCTGCCCGGTGATTCTGGCAGCCGCAGCAACAGCCGAGCTAACGGGCAATGACGCCAGCAGGATGCCCAGGATCCGTTCGGCTTCTTCATCATTGCCATTTTTATCATCCATGCCGGTTCCTTCAACCAGCACCACAAATTCTCCCCGCATCCGGTTGCTGTCTCCGGCAAGCCAGCCCCCCGCCGCTGACAGCGTCCACTTCCTGCTCTGCGGCAGCTTCCTCCACGATT
>CALGGD010000070.1 GCA_937916185.1 uncultured Oxalobacter sp.
GCACGCCCCGCAGGTCTGGCAGTCATTCCCCGCACCGACCGATGACACCCTCACCATCACCCAGACCGCCATCACCGGACTGCGTGACATCGCCAGCCCACGTGCCGCCTACAAGAAAGCCGGTGTCTGCCTGCATGGGCTGATACCCGCCACCGACACCACTCCAGACCTGTTCTGCCAGCAAGGCTCCCCAGCCCTCACCGCCACCATGGATGCCATCAACCAGCGCTTCGGTTCCGGCACCCTCCGCGTTGCCAGCAACAACGCACAGACACGCCTCTGGCAACCACGGAAAGAAAAAATTTCACCTGAATATACAACAAGATGGAGTGACTTCTTAATATGTCATTGAAGAATGGATGCAAGAAAACCTGACCAATCCTGCCGCACAGATTATGGATACAGGCTGGAAAAATCAGACACTGTTTTCGTCCAGCAGGAAATCACGGATGCCCATCGTGATGATACCGTTGTCATCCTGACGGCGTTTGATATGGTTGCCGACCACCACAACCTTCTTGAATGAATCACCGATTTTCAGCAGGCCTCTTTCTTCCTGCTGTTTTTTTGCTGCATCAGGAATGGCGAACGCCGACTGGATATAACACCGCTTTGCCCCCAATGTTGCGATGAAATCGACTTCAAGCTGAACACGTTTACTGCTGCCTTCACTGTCTGGCTGACGGATTTCAACAATACCCACATCCACAGCATAACCCCTTGCCCTGAGTTCGTTATAGATGATGTTTTCCATCAGATGGGTTTCCTCGACCTGCCTGAAGCCCAAACGGGCGTTCCTTAAACCAGTGTCAACGAAATAGATTTTCTTTGGTGTACCGATATATTTCCTGCCCTTGATGTCATAACGGAGCGCACAGTCGATGAGAAAAGCATCCTGCAGATAGTCCATATAGCGTTTGATGGTCTTATCTGAGATGTCACTTTTCAAACGGCTCTTGAAAGTATCCGCCAATTTAGTTGGATTGGTCAGCGAACCGACAGCGGATGCCAGCACATTGACCAGCGATTCCAGCTCTGCTGTATTGCGGATCCGGTTATGGTCGATGATGTCCTTCAGGTAGGTTTCCCTGAACAGGCTTTCCAGGTAATGGATTTTCTGGGCATCGGTCTTCATCGACAGGATGCGGGGCAGTCCACCATAGGTCATATAGTCGAGGAACGCATCCTCTGGGCTGTCCTGACAGGCACTGAGATACTCTGCAAAAGAAAGCGGCCAGACACGCACCTCATCCCCCCTTCCCCGGAACTCAGTCAAGATGTCAGATGAGAGGAAACGGGAATTGCTGCCTGTCACATAGATATCGGCATTATCGATATGACTGAAACCATTGAGCACATCGGCAAAACGGTCAACAAACTGGATTTCATCAAGCAGGATGGTATAAGGCTGATCATCGACAATCCTGCCCCGCACATGATCATACAAGACGTGGGGATCACGCAAAGCATCATTGGCAATATCATCCAACGCAATGTCAATGATATGGTTCCTGGGAACACCACTCTCAAGCAGGTGTTCCAAAAACAGCTTGAACAGCAGATAGGACTTCCCACAACGCCTCACGCCGGTGACAATCTTGATCATGCCATTGCGCTGGCGCAGCTTCAACTGTTCGAGATAACGGTCGCGTTTGATTTCCATGCCCACCCTTATGCCGGATTTCCGGTAAGTTTACCATTTTTCCGTCATAGAAACAACATCAATCTATACAGGAACAGCCAATTACTATTCCGGAAAACTGGTCGATTTACCGTTTTTCCGGAATAGCAATTTTCCCTGTCTTAGATGGTGCTCACTTCGGGTTCAATATGCCGCAAAGACAAGCGCAGACACGCCTCTGGCAACCAAGGAAAGAAAAAGTTTCCCCCTGAATATACAACAAGATGGAATGACTTTTTAATATGTAATTGATATGATTCAAAACATAGGATGAAATCATTTTCATGCCTAAAAAACGGTTAACAGAATACAATGCGATACATCCTCATGAATCTCTGGACAATCTGGCATCAAGGAATCCTTGATGAAGGACAAAGGAAAAATGCGATTTACAGTGTGACTGAATGGTTTCATCCGCTGACCACAAATTTGTGGTTAGGCTTTAATCTTGCAATTCCTGATATATTTATTTCCAGTTCTGGAATAAGCGTTTTGGAATATCATGCACAGCAGAGCTCTCGCACACATCAGGGAAAGCGACAGGCAAGAACAGTCTCTTGAAGACCATCTGCTTGCCGTTTCAGGATTGACTTCAAGATTTGCAAAAAAAGTGGGGCTTCCTGAAAGTGGTGCAATAGTCGGCATACTCCATGACCTAGGCAAATATGCCGGAGACTTCCAAGCTTATCTGCGCTCTGCAACCGGACTCCTTGACCAAGACAGCGATGATTATGTTGATGCCGGATCCCTGAAAGGTCGGATAGACCACTCTACGGCTGGCGCCCAATACCTCTGGGAGCGTTTC
>CALGGD010000071.1 GCA_937916185.1 uncultured Oxalobacter sp.
GCTGCTGCTTGGTTTCGTCCGGGGACAGGACTACACCGTTTATGCCAACAGCCAACGCCTGATCCGCTAATATCCTGTCTGTTACCAAATCCATAAAGCTGTGGAAAAACCGCAGTATAATGAGCTGTTTTCATCACCCCCTTATAGATAGACAAACACCATGAAATTCGAAACCTTAGCCGTCCATGCTGGTTATACGCCAGACCCAGTCACCAAATCCGTGACTGTCCCTATCTATCAGACTGTTTCCTATGCGTTTGACAGTGCACAGCACGGTGCTGACCTGTTTGACCTGAAAGTCCCAGGCAACATCTATACCCGCATCATGAACCCGACCACTGATGTGCTGGAAAAACGGGTCGCTGCACTGGAAGGCGGTGTCGGTGCATTGGCGGTTTCCTCCGGCATGACAGCTGTCATGTATTCCATCATGACCATTGCCGAAGCAGGCGACAACATCATCGCTTCTTCCACCCTGTACGGCGGCAGCTACAACCTGTTTGCCCATACTTTCCCGCAGTATGGCCTTGAAGTCCGCTTTGCCGACCCGTTGAAAGACGATGACTTCTCAGCCCGGATTGACGAAAGGACAAAAGCCATCTACTGCGAATCGGTCGGCAATCCACTGGGCAACATCACCGATATCGAGAAACTGGCGAAGATTGCCCATGCACATAATATCCCGCTCATCGTGGACAACACGGTGCCAAGCCCTTACCACTGCCGTCCGATTGAGTTCGGTGCCGACATCGTTGTCCATGCATTGACGAAATCCATGGCAGGCCATGCGAACAGCCTGGCTGGCTGCGTTGTTGACAGTGGCAAGTTCGACTGGAAATGCGATCCGAAACGTTTCCGCCGCTTACAGGAACCTGATGTCTCTTACCATGGTGTGGTCTATACCGATGTGTTCGGTGAAGGCGCCTACATCGCCCGTTGCCGCGTCGTGCCCCTGCGCAACACCGGTGGTGCACTGTCGCCGATGAATTCCTGGCTCATCCTGCAAGGCATTGAAACCCTGCCGCTGCGGGCTGACCGTGCCTCGGAAAATGCGCTGGCTATCGCGAAGTTCCTCAGCAACCATCCAAAGGTTTCCTGGGTCAACTGCGCCGCACTGGAAGGGCATCGTGACTATGCGCTGTGCCAGAAATATATGAAAGGCAAGGCACCAAGTATCCTGTCGTTCGGGGTCAAGCCTTCCACTGGCACCGGGCCCCGTGAAGCAGGCGCGAAGGTATTGGATGCCGTCAAGCTGTTCACCCGGCTGGTCAATATCGGTGACACCCGTTCACTGATCACCCATTCCGCTTCCACCACCCACCGCCAGCTCAGTCCAGCAGAACTGGCGAAAGCCGGGGTCAGTGAAGACATGATCCGCCT
>CALGGD010000072.1 GCA_937916185.1 uncultured Oxalobacter sp.
TACATTGCTAATGGCTGAAATATCATTATAATAGACACCGGAGTATACACCATGTCTTGAAAGCCATATTCCGCTGGATATTGGAGCAGGCGGGACTGGCGAACTTGGCAGCATCAGATGCCCAGCTGTTGATGACCCTGTCCCGACAGGCGAAAGAAGCCCTGTCGATGGCAGGGGAAACACAGATTGAGACCGTGCTTTCATCCGGTCAACCGGTTTCATTGGTGTTGTCGGCGGAAGCCTTTGAGACAATGACGATGCCCTTGGTTGAAAAGACATTGCGGCTGATAACGCAGACCATCCAGGATGCAGGCGTCACCATCAGCGATGTGGATGGCGTGATGCTGATCGGCGGGGCGACCCGTATGCCGCATGTGCGCAGGCGGGTTGCGGAACTGTTCGGCAAAGAACCTTTGGCATCGATTGACCCTGACAAAGTGGTTGCCCTCGGTGCGGCTGTCCAGGCGAATCTCCTGGCAGGCAACCGTGCACCGGGGGATGACTGGCTGCTGCTGGATGTGATACCCCTGTCACTGGGTGTAGAAACCATGGGCGGGCTGGTTGAGAAAATCATCCCACGCAATTCAACAGTCCCCTGTGCCTATGCGCAGGATTTCACAACCTTCAAGGATGGCCAGACAGCCATGGCGGTTCATGTGCTGCAAGGGGAACGGGAACTGGTTTCCGACTGCCGTTCACTGGCGCGTTTTGAGCTGAGGGGCATCCCGCCGATGGCGGCAGGCAGTGCGCGTATCCGCATCACCTATCAGGTGGATGCCGATGGGCTGCTGTCTGTATCTGCCCGGGAACAGTCTTCAGGTGTCGAGGCATCCATAACCGTGAAGCCTTCCTATGGGCTGACAGATGATGAGATTGTCCAGATGCTGACAGATTCCGGCAGGCATGTGGCAGATGATATGAAGACCCGTGCCTTGATGGAAGAAAAAGTCGAGGCAGAACGGACATTGCTGGCAACACAGTCTGCCTTGTCAGCGGATGGCAGCCTGCTGGATGGAACGGAACGTGCGCAGATTGAAACCTTGATGGCTGCGGTCAGTGCGGTGCTCGGAAGTGATAAGATTGAAGATATCCGCTCTGCTGTCAGCGCCTTGTCAAAAGGTACGGAGCATTTCGCCGCCCTGAGGATGGACCAGGGTATCCGGCAGGTGCTCTCAGGCAGGAAAGTGGATGATATAGATGGAATCCTTTGATTGGTTGGGAAGAAGATGCCTAAGATTACGGTGATGCCACATGCGGCCCTGTGCCCGGAAGGTGCTGTCTTTGATGCACCTGAAGGCCAGTCTTTATGCGATGCCCTGCTGGCGCATGGCATCGGGATCGAGCATGCCTGCGGCCAGTGTGGGGCATGCAGCACCTGCCATGCCATTATCCGAAAAGGATTCGATTCCCTCTCGGAAATGGAGGACCGTGAGGCAGATATGCTGGACAGGGCATGGGGGCTTGAACCGGAATCCCGTCTGACCTGCCGGGCAAAGATTGGACAGGAAGACCTGACGGTTGAGATTCCCCGTTATACCAGGAACCTGGTCAGTGAACGGGGTTGAGACAGGAGGGATATCGTGAAATGGTCTGATACACAACGGATAGCCGAGGAACTGTATGACCGGTATCCTGACCTTGACCCGCTGACGCTGCGGTTCACGGAGCTGCATGAAAAAGTCTGCCGGTTGGAAGGATTTGATGATGATCCAGAACGTTCGAATGAACGGATCCTTGAGGCAATCCTGATGGCCTGGCTGAGAGAGGTCGAGTGAGCCTTCAATCTGAAAAAGGGGCATCTTGCGGTGTTCCTTTCTTTTTACCTGATGGCATCCTATAATGGAAGAACACCCCTGAAGGGTGCATGAGCGGTTTTTTTGATGGATGGAAGCAGTGTGGGAACAAGGAGCGGAGATGGGTGATTTCAAGAACATGACAGAAAGTGAATTGGTTGCGAAACTGCTGGAACTGTGCGGTGAACGGGATATCCTTGCAGAAAAGTTGGCGATGCTGAACAAGGAAGAGGAATGCCTGCGCAGGGAATACAATACCGACTGGAATATGTGGTATCACACGAAAGAGGGACTGAAGCTGTTCCATAAGAAATGGGACAAAGGTTCCCGGGGATACCATGCGAAAGAAGGTGAACTGCTGAAACGCATCCGTGAAATGTCCGGGGCAGTTGCCAAGATTGACCGGGCGATGTGCAGTGCAATCCGTGATTACCGTAATGCCAAATCCCCAGCCATGGAGGTCATCCAGCCTGCCAAGGCTGTTGAAGGCGTACCGGGACCAGCTGAGAAGGAATTGAAGAAAGACAAAGACAGCAAGAAAGAGTCCAAGAAAGATGTAAAGGACGCTAAGAAAGATTCAAAGAAATCCTGAATTCCCTTGCTGGTTGTGAAAAATGCCGGTGATGCCATGGGTGGTGTCCCGGCATTTTCTGTCAGGAAGGTCAGCGCCGGTTCTGTTTCAGGAGCTGGCTCTGTTCACGTTGCCAGTCCCGTTTTTTCTCCGCATCGCGTTTGTCATACTGCTTCTTGCCTTTGGCAAGGCCAATTTCACATTTGATCCTGCCTTTTGAATAATGCAGGTTGAGCGGAACCAGGGTATAGCCGGCACGTTCGACCTTGCCGATCAGCTTGCTGATCTCATCGGCATGGAGCAGCAGCTTGCCGACATCGACGGCGCCAAGGCCGATGCCGTGCGCGACGAGATCGTGGCGGCAGGCGGCAATGCGGTGAGCGTCCAGTGCGACGTCTCGAGCGAAGAGCAGGTCAAGGCAGCAGTCGACACGGCAGTCGCGACATACGGCCGCCTCGACGGCGCGGTCAACATCGTGGGCACCAACACGGACTTCTCCGACCTCACCGCCGTGAGTTCCGAGAACTTCGACAAGATGTGCGTCATCAACGAGCGCGGCATGTTCTACTGCATGAAGTACGAGCTCCCCGTCATGAAGGCGCAGAAGTACGGCTCCGTCATCAATATGGGCTCTGCCGGGGCCCTCTTCGGCCAGCGCCTTCAGGGCGTGTACAACGCGACCAAGTTCGCCGTGCTCGGCATGACCAAGGCCGCAGCCCTCGACTTCGCAGCCGACGGAATCCGCGTCAACACCGTGTGCCCCGGCCCCATGCTCTCGGACGGCATGCGCTACATGCTGAGCAAAGACCCCCACTTCGCCGACCAGTACCTCGTCGATGTGCCCATGGGCAGGCTCATCGAGCAGCAGGAGGTTGCCAACACGTTCGTGTTCCTCCTCTCCGATCTCTCGAGCGGCATCACCGGCGCAGCGATCCCGGTCGACGGAGTCATGGCTGCCGACTGATATATCCGGATTGTTACAGCATCGGAATCCGTAATTGACAGCGGTTTACGATACCAGTAGAGTCACTTAACAATTGAATAGCCTAAACCGATGAAACGGAAGTAAAACAAGCCAAGGACCTTACAGAGAGCGGGCGCAGCTGAGATTCCCGCAGGACACCGACTTGAATAATGGGCCGTTGAGGGAGAGGGGAACGGTTGTTTCGGCACCCCCATCCGATCCGTGAGTCCGCGTCAGAGACGAGATGCTTGTCTGAGCATCGCTGAGTGGGTACCCCGCGGGGTATCAACGAAGGTGGCACCGCAGGTTTCGCCAGAGACCTGTCCTTCGGCGTAGAGGGACAGGTCTCTTCTTTTTTGACCTTCCGGTAGGCACCTGAGCCGGTCCCCCCACGCAAGCACACCGGGATAGGCTAGAGGGATGCCTGCGCGCAGGCAACGACCGGCCAGATAGGCCAGGAAAGGAACAGAGATGGCAGAGCTTCGCGAGACCAAGACCGCCGAGACCAAGCAGGGGCTCGGCACCCAGGACCTCATCCTCATCGCCGTGCTGCTTGCGGCGGCAGCGCCCTTTACCACCGCCGCTTCCGGGTGGGACGAGCGGACGGCCCTTCCGGTCTCTGAGGCGGAGCGCGCGGTGTACCGGGCGGACGGGAGCGTGGAGCGGGAGATGGTTTCGCTGCCGGATAAGGTCTCAGAGCTCGATGCGCGGACGGAGGTCGTTTACTCCTTTTTCGTTT
>CALGGD010000073.1 GCA_937916185.1 uncultured Oxalobacter sp.
ATGACGATGAAGGAAGGATCGATTTCCAAGGCAGCAGAACGTCTTGATGTCGCGGTCCAGACCATCAGTATGCAGCTATCAGTCTTGGAGAAAAGCATTGGCAAGGTGCTTCTCGTCCAGCGGGGCAGGCGTCTGGTCCTGACAGAGGCAGGCCGTATCGCCATGTCATATGCAGACAAGATTTTCATGCTGGGTGAGAAAATGAAGGAGGAGCTGGAAGAAGAGGACGGCGGTCCCAGGGTCAGGTTGATGATCGGGGTGAGTGATTCCCTGCCGAAAGCAGAGTGCTACAGTCTGGTGGCTTCTATGTTCCAGATATCGAACCTGCGGTTTGAATGCTATGAAGGGGGATTCAACGAACTGTTGGGTGACCTGGCAGTGCATAAACTGGATATTGTCCTCGGACAGAAACCGGCAGATATTTCGGAAAGTGTCAGGTTCCACAATTATCTTCTGCGGAAGGAGGCTGTTGCTGTCTATGGGGTGCCGGAACTGGCAGAAGCCTATCAGGCGGATTTCCCGAAAAGCCTGAACGGTGCCCCGTTCCTGTTGCCAAGCCGGAACCATGCCGTCCGGGCTCGCCTTGACCGGTGGTTCTGTGAAAACAGCATTACGCCAAAAATCATCGGTGAGGTGTCAGACGGTGCATTGCTCAAGACTTTTGCCATGCATGGTATCGGCCTGTTCACAGCACCAGCATCATTGAAGGAAGAAATGTTGCGGAACTTTTCCTGTGTCCAGATGGGTTTGATGAATGGGATGGAAGAAAAATACTTTGCGGTTTTCTCTGAGCAGAAAATTACGCATAAAGCCATCGAAGAAATCCTGATGGCGAACGGTGTGCTTTTCAAGGAAGGGGCAGTACCTGAACAGGCAGGCGCCTGAAATGGCCTTTCCCTGAAAGGGAATCCAGTCAAGGCAAGTATCCAGCACTGTTCTTGGTTTACCAGGAAGGTGTCTGACCTGTCTGTTGGCTATTGACGGTGGGGCTGGGAATCATTTTCCTGATAGGGATTGCCGCCTGCCTGAAGACAGGCGGCAGCCTGATGGTCAGTTGGCCGATACCCTGCCATCCAAGGCAGCTTCTGCAACCTGATGGCTGTTATCCTTTGTGGACTGGTAACGTTCAGCCAGTTGCAGGGTTTCTGCATCATAGGTGTTCCCCAATGCATATGGGAGCGGTTTGAATACCGAATGGTCTTGTATGCCCAATGTTGCACTGAGGACAAAACCAACAATAATCAAGCAGAAATAGATTGCACTTGCCATCACCCCTACGATGCTCATTTTGCTTTTATCAGTCATTTTCAAACCCTTTCATTATGATAAGCCCCCTTTTCAGTTGCCATGGTCAAAACCCAGGCGGTTTGGGATATCAGGCTGCACCGGGGACTGTCAGTGAGCCGTCTCCTCAGTGACAGGTTAGGGCTTTGCCCAGTCAGGAAGAAGCGGTCTTTAGGTGATGGAACTTCAGGTTTTTCAAACAGTTATAAGAAATTATGAAAGGTTGTGACGGTTTGTTTTAAGGATGGAACCTGATGCCGGGGATTCCTGTTTCCGAAAGGAGGCAGGGTTTCTGGTTCAGCGGTATGGATACTGTTCCACAACAGTTTCTTGACAGAGGGTATGTCACTGCCGTGGTTCAGGAAAGTCCTGGACAGGACTCTACGGTTCTCAAAGAAAAGGGGGAGTGGGAAGCAAAAAAAGACCATGCCGTGAAGGCATGGTCAGGAAAAACAAAACTTGAATAGGGAGTTTCATTATGCAGAAACGGAAGGTAGCTTTCAATAAAAAGTGAAAGATTGTTCGATTTTATTGATATATATCAATAAAAGAAGGAGGACTGTCCGGTTTTCTGACGTTTTCCGTTGCGGATTCGCATCAATCCGTTGAAATCCTGTTATAAGATAAAAGTGTTTCAGGAAACAGGATTCAAAAGAAAAGGGTTTTACCAATCCTGCCAAACGGCTGGATTTTATGGCGGATGCTTTATAAAGAAGACAATCAACAACTTTAATGCCGGAACATGTTTCTTTTTGAATCATTCCAAAAAATATTCTGTTTTTAAGGTTGTCTTTTGTGCTGGTTATCTCTATATTCAAAACCATAGAGGACAATCCAATTATGAAAAGTATTATATATGTATCAATTTGCATTTATAGATAAGGTCTGAAAAAATATGAATAATTTCAGGAAGTTTTAATTTTGAATATTATAAAATACATTTCCTATGCATATATTGACATATATAAGTCTTGTATAGAGTACTTTTTAATTTCAGTTTCAATCCAATATGGAATGGAAACCTGAAAATGGCATCAGTGCATTTTAAGTCCCCTTTGATATCGTTGGATTTTTTTGACTTGTAAAAATCCGTTTTTATAAAACTGTATTGAATGGGTGGAATATGAAGAAAGCCGCGCTCAATTACCGTCATCTGTATTATTTCTGGATGACTGCAAAGGAAGGCAGTATTACCAAGGCGGCAGAACAGATTGGGGTCGCTGTCCAGACCATCAGTATGCAGCTTTCCCTGTTGGAGAAGAACCTTGGGAAAGTCCTTTTCACCCAGCAGGGCAGGCGGCTTGTCATGACAGAAGCAGGGCGTGTGGCGATGGAATATGCCGACCGGATCTTCCTGCTGGGTGAGCAGATCCAGGAGGCCATGCAGGATATGGATATCGGGCATATCCGCCTGACGGTCGGCGTTTCAGATTCCCTGCCTAAATCGCAGATAGTCAAGTTGCTTTCCCCGGCGTTGCAGGTTCCCCGGCTGCATATTGAATGCTATGAGGGGGGATATGATGACCTGCTTGAGGATCTGGCCTTGCACCGCCTTGACCTGGTCCTGGGGCAGAAACCCGCTGATATTTCGGACAGCATGCGTTTCCATAACCATCATCTGTGTTCCGCAAAAGTCTGGATATACGGTATTCCTAAGCTGGCGGAACAGTACCGTGACAATTTTCCCCAGAGCCTGAATGGCGCCCCATTCCTCATGCCGACAAAGAACCATGCGGTCAGGATCCGCCTCAACCGTTGGTTTGACCAGAAAGACATCAAGCCGAGGATTGTCGGCGAATTTTCAGATTCTGCACTGTTGAAGGCGTTTGCTTCTCATGGCATGGGACTTTTCCATGCCCCTTATTCCCTGTTGGATGAGATGAAAGAGCGTTTTCACAGTGTTCCTGTCGGTGAGATGGATGGCATGGAGGAAAAATATTACGCCATCTATCTGGACAGGAAAATCAACCATGTCGGCATTGAGCGCATATTGGCGGCGAACCAGACAAAGACAGGGAATCCATAGGGGACGCCGCAGCCAGACAGTCAGACTCCGAGACCATAGCTGGTGGCGTCATCATTTGTCTCATAATGGCATGACACAAGATTCCCTTTGTCAATGGTCAGCACAAGATACTGCGCATAGACTGACGAATAGCCGATGCATATCGCATTCTGCAGTTCGCCTTGGGGCAGGCTGAATGTGCCGGAATACCATGAGGCGAAGACCCGTCTGCCAGCGTTGGGAAAAACGGTTTCCAGGTCAACGACCTGGCCGTTTTCCAGCATCCCTTCCAAATCCGTCAGGAAAAGTTTCCCTTCTTCCAGTTCCCATGTACCGACATAGCCGCGCCATAAAGCGGTATGCGGGACATGGAAGGCAGGACGGTTTCCGTTTGCCTCAAACCAGGTTTCCAGCGGCTGTTCATACGGCAGGTCGCAGTGTTTGCCTTGATAAAGCAGTTTCTCAGGAACCTGGGGCAGCATTTCAACTCCTTTGAATGGATGGACAGGATAGCGTTATACCCCAAAAAACCTGCCAGGACAAAGGGGAATTCCTCCATCCTTGGCCGGTCAGGAAGACATCTTGGGTCAGGATACTTGAAAAAAAGCATATCCTTGGCTATTGTGGCTGGAAACAATGACTGGAGCTGAAATGACCAAGATCATCTGTCCAAAATGTGGCAGCAGGCGTATCGCCGAAAACCGGTGGGGCAAGCATATTTTCACGGAAAAGCTTTTCAATGAAGTGGAAAAAGGCCATGTCCGTATCAAGAAAGGTAAAAAGAAGGAAAGTTCCCGTGAATACTGGTGCCACAAGTGCCAGAAGGATTTCGGCAGGAGCCGTCCCCGTTATCCTGCAGAAACCATTTCCCGTTTCTGCCTTTCCATCGGTGATGCTGCCAATGGGCACACAACTGTAGAGATTTACCCGATTGACAAGGTTATCATGGCGGTTGTTGACTATTCCATCCAGGATGTCATCATCCCCAACCGTCCTGCCTTATGGGTCAATGGCAAGCTCTGGAACACTTTCACAAAGAAACTGCTCAAGGACAATCTGCTGCTCGAATGGGCAAAGCGGTATGATGGGACGGAAAACCCAGGTCAGATGCAATGGTCATTGGATATCCAATTCAGCCTGTCCAAGCATCTGCGGTGGTCTGGTGCCAATCAATGGCCACCATACTGGAATGCCATGCTCAAGCGGCTGCTCCGGCTTTTGAGGCAGTCCCTGTCTGGTACTGAGACGGATAAGGTGACACGGGTCTGGCTGGAGCAGTGCCTTTCCCGTATTGAAGCAGGCAGTTCCCCGCAGAAAGGGGCAGCGGCGTTGGCTGGTGCAGAAGAAGGCGCAGCATTGGAAGAAGACGGCAGCCAGCTGTAGGGTGGATGTTTCCTGTATCGGGTATCTGACAGCCACTCGGGAACTGCTTTTTTCACAACAGTTGCTTTACCAGGAATGGTTCCCGGAAAGCTGTTTCACAGAAGGGCTATCCGGTGATGCTATACTTGAGCCAGAGGTATTCTGAATGCTCAATATCGTGATGAATGCACTGGCAAAGGGCTTCTTCCGTGCATTCCTGTTTTTCTGTATCTGGTTTTTAGGCTATCTGCTTTGGCGGTTGATGAGCCGTAAGCAGGCGCACGCTGTCCGTCCCCTCTGGCTGGATATTGTTGTTGTTGCCGGCATTGCCGGACTGGTCGGTGCCATCAGCGGTATGCGGTACCATCGCCTGGATATGATTGTGACCCCGATTGTCTTTGTCATTGGGGTTTGGATAGCTTGGGTCAACTGGAAAAAGAGGAAGCCGGAAACTTCCCGGGAAAACGGTATGGGGTCATCACAACCCGATAATAGCCATATTGCCAATCCGTTCAGGCAGGACAGGCACTGAAAACAGGATTCAAGTGGAAACCCGTCAGATGGAAAACGCACCGGAAACAGATTTCCTTGATCTGTATGAGCAGGCTGAGAACGGCAGTCCAGAAGCCCAGTATCAGTTGGGGCTCTGTTTCCTGAACGGTATCGGCATCCGCCGGGATGCCCGGCTTGCTGAAGTCTGGCTGCTTAAATCCGCATCTGCCAACCATACAGGTGCAATCCGTGACCTCCAATGGATACATGAGGCGGCATTGCTGGATATTGCACGGGTCAGCCAGTGGCTGGCAGTGCCAGCCGAACAGCCTGAACCTGCTGTCACGGAACCCATCCCAGAGCCAGTCCAGAAGCCGGAACCTGTCATTGCCCCCCTGCCTGCCCACCTGCTGGTTCCTGACTATACGCCATTCCCGCGTATCGACTATCAGCCAAGGCCGATGCAGCCAGGCGGCACTGCCTGTGGGACACAGTACCTGATCGAGGGGCATCCTGCTGTGCCGGAGGGACAGCCCATCGGTTATGTGCCAGAAGCCACTTATACCGAACCCGTTCCACCTTATGTCCCTTTGGCTGGAATGGAAAACGCAGGGGGCATACCTGCCGGTACGGAATACCTGCTTTCCGCATCTGCAGCGCATGATACGATTGAAGACACCATCATCGACCATGAGAAACCAGGTGTCCTTGACCGCCTCATCATCGGGTTCAGGAACCAGCGGTTCCATAAGGTCTGTTCGATTCTTGGCGGTCTTCTCGTTTTCGTGATGGTGGTCGGTATCGGTCACTGCATCGGCCGTTTTGACCGTCTCATCGGCACGAACAGTGAAATGAAGGATGTCACCAAGGTCATCCACATCCATCAGGCGAAAAACAGGCAGGTCGGTGTTGGCCGTGACGACATCAACAGCATGGTCAAGGATCTGATGGACAGCAGCTATGGCCGTTTTGATGCCAAGCTCGGCTGCTGGTCATCCCGGAGTGGTGGGACTGAATTCTGCTTCAAGGTCAACCGGGTGGATGCTGTCAAGACAAAAGAAGGCGACCGTGTCTATGTGCTGGCGACAGGACGCATGGCAAGTGACAGCAATATCGCGGATGGCATTATCGGGATGTTTGTCCTTGAACCGCAGTTCGGTTCCAACTACACCACAGTAGCCAAGAATCCGTTTGTCACTGCGGGGAGCGGTGATGAACCGCCTGAAAACTGGCAGTTCGTCAGGCTTGGCAGGGATGATGTCTGGGGATGGCAGGGAGAGATCGAGAACAACAGTCTGGGAGAAACAGATTCCGGTGTCATCCTGTTTACCCAGATTGAGGGGAACATCAAGAACATCGGCTATATCCCGACTTCTTTTGAAATGCTTGACCTGGGGAATGTCAATGGCCATATCGCCAATGCCCGTCAGGCGATTGACCTGAAGGGAACCATCAAGATTGAGGAATACGGGAATGGCATGTATCCAATCCGTCTGACTGTGGACGGTATGCGGAATGGTTCCCAGAAACAGGGAGAGAGTATCCAGATTACTTTCCGGAAAGATGTTGGCGAGTACGTTGTTCCGATGAGGAATCCGTTCACTTACTGACAGCTGGAAAAATATGGATAAAGACAGGAACAGCAGGCAAGAAAGACCGGGTGGAGACAGCATGGAAAAACAGACATTGGAACTGTATCGTCTTTACAGATTGGCGTCGCGGGGGGATGCGGATGCCCAATACCGGCTTGGTATGCGCTATCTCAATGGCATTGGGACGCCCCAGGATATCCGTCTGGCTTATATCTGGCTTGGCAAGGCGGCGGACAGGAACCATGAACAGGCAAGGCAGGATCTTGGGCATCTGAGGACGGCAGGTATTGAGAAGGCCGTGATTGCTGCGGGTATCCCGACAGACACCGGCATACCTGACAATGCTGTCCCTGCCCCGGCAGGGTATGTCCAGCCTGAGGTGGAGAAACCAGCTGCATTTTCTCCAGGGACAGTCGGCAAGCCTGAACCTGTCCCATCAGCAGAAGCTGCTCCTGTCCAGACCCAGCCTGCTCCCCCGGTTCAACCGGGCCAGGTCAATCAGGAACCCGTTCCGGTCCAGCAGCCAGACCCGATGCCGGTTCCGGCAGCAGTATCCAAACCTTCTGCCAGGAAGCCGGCTCCTTTTTCCCGTCAGCGTGGCGGTACGGCGCATGATGATACCGGTGCAAGTCCTATGAAAAAAGTTTTCTGGGGTGTCGTTGTGCTGATCGCCATTGTTGTCGCCGGCTGGTTCTTCAAGGGCAGTTTCTGGGGATCTGGAAAAACGGTTGAAGAAAAGCCTGTCAGCAACAAGGCAGTCATCCTGACAGACAAGGATCAGAAGCAGATTGCACAGAAAGTCTTCGATAAGCATTATGGTGAAGGGACTTACAAGAATGGCTGTTGGATGACAGAAGATAATGCCTGCATGAAATTCAAGCAGGTCAATGCGGTTCCAATAAAAGGGTCAAGCCTCTACAACCTGTATGTCTATGCTTACAGCACCACTGGTCCTGGGCGCATTGATGCCTATACGGTTGAAGTCGATGCCAACACACCGAATGAATTCCGTGTCCTGACCAGCAGTACCGGCACGATGGCGGAACCAAGTGATGGCAGGAAGACCTGGAAATTTGCGAAAGGTGGCAGGAGCTGGTCTGTTGACAGCCTGAAAGAGCATGATGGAGTCCGCGATACCATCCGTTCCACTTATACCATTGTCGGTACAGACATCCGTTCCAACCGTGTCCTGTTGAAGTCTGAGCCGGTTGTGACCGAGAATCCGGATGACAGCCAATCGGCAAATCCTGAAACAGCACAGGGTGACCAGAAAGGTGCTGAAGGCGGGAAAGCGGATAAGAAACCGGAAGAATCAAAAACAAAGGATAATGACGGCAAAGGACGGAAAGACGATGTGGACAGGATAGGGCAGAAAATCAGAAGCCTGAATCCATAACCTGTCGCTGATGGCAAAGGGATGGAAAGACTGATCTGGCAGTCTGTACCACCTGGATCAGCCTGTACCGTCAAGTGTCTTTTCCCGCTTTTCCCGATAGGCGTAACCTTGGTTTAATCTTCGGTTTTCCGTGGAGAAAAGACATCCGAAAAAGCACTGAAATTATCATTTTTGCCAATGATGGCAAAAATGATTTTCCTGAACCGTCCCTTATAGGCGGGTTCTGACAGGATTTCCCGGAAGAGTTCTGCAATATGATGTGGTGGGTTCCTGAAGGCACCGCAGCCATGCGCACCCAAGACCAGTACCTCCATTGAATGGAGGGCGGCAATATTGAAGATGGTGCGGATTTTGTTTTTGACGGCAGGGATCAATGCGTCGGCAATCCTGGTTTCCCCATACGGGTTCTTGATGGTATCTGGATGGTTTATGGCAGCCACTGCAATAAAATTGACTTTCCAGGGATTCTCAATAAAGGGGTATCCTTTTGCTTCTGTGTCGCGGAAGACGGTGACATCCGGGCTGAAGACCCCGCCGAAGTTGCGGTCCATGGGATACCGTTCTTCCCTTGGCTTGATGCCGAACTGAAGAGCGAAATCTGCAAACTGGTACAGTGACAGGAAATAATTGCTGCAACGGAAACAGTATTCCTCTTGAGCCCAGGAACCATGATAGACACCACCGCCTGGAACTGACCGGTTTGCCATATTCAATACGGCGACATGGGATTCCCCCGCCCGTACCAGCTGTCCAGCGATTGACAGGCAGTCTTCATTTTTTACAGAAAGATCCGTGTCATAGGTTTTTTCCGGTGCAGCAAGATGGATTTCCTGCTGATAGAGCCGGGTTCCTTTCATGAGATTGCCGTCTGGAACCAGCAGGACTTTCTTTCCCGTCTTGGTTTCGTACCATTGCCTTTGGACAGCTTGGATTGTCGAGGCAAAGACTTTTTTGAGTGGCTGGTACTTATAGGGCGATCTGGCGAAGTATTCCAACCATGATTCAGCATCCCAACGGGGACCGTAGTCCCTGAGATAAATGGTATCGACAACATCCATATTGAAAAATCCTCCTGTTGATAAAAAATCCTGGAGATAGGAAAAGGTGTCTTATCTCCAGGAATAGCGCACTTCATTGATTGTTGATGCTGGCAGTGTCCTCTTTCCAGAAATCAGGCCCAGTCATCCCAACCGTCTTCCTCCATATCCGGGAAAGCCCGGTCAAGGGCTTCATGGACAGCCTTGATGAGAGGTTCTGGCAGCTTGTCCAGTTCTGCCGTGACATGCTGGACCAGGGAACGTGTGGCGATGGAAGATGCAGGTCCAATCAACCATGCCGCCAGCAGGATCAAGGCGGTGTATGGGTCTGTCTGGGAATCAACCCCGCTGTTTTCCAGTACCTTAACCACTGTCACAGGCAGTCTGTCAACGATGTCAAGCAATGCGGCTTTGTCCTGCCAGTCAACCTGGTTCAATGCCTTGACAAAATCTTCTGGTGGCAGTCCGGTATCTGTTGCCGTTTCACAGGGAACAGCCATATCTGCCAGGAAACGCTCATCGGAGACGGACCGCATGATTGCAGCCCCTTTGGCAAAC